>CAIKAS010000331.1 GCA_903825445.1 uncultured Acidobacteriia bacterium | reverse complement strand
CGGCGGTGGCTTCATCACTGTTGTAATTAAGGGCGACGTGGCCGCCGTACGCGCTGCTGTTGACGCGGGCAAAGCCAGGGTCGAAGGTCTCGGCAAACTCGTCGCAGCGCACGTTATCCCGAACCCCAGCGAAGGCGTGCTGTCCCTGTTACCAAAACTGTAAACGACTTTCCGAAACGAAGCTGCCGATCCTGACCCCGTGAGGGGAGTCAGGATCGGCAGCCCTCGTTTCATTCGAACTTACGCAAGGTCGTAGCGGTCAAGGTTCATTACCTTGGTCCATGCCGCCACGAAGTCTTTCACAAACTTCTCTTTCGAGTCGTCACATGCATAGACTTCTGCCAGTGCCCGCAGTTCGGAGTTCGAACCGAAGACAAGATCCACGCGCGTTCCGGTCCACTTTAGTTCGCCGGTCGCCCGGTCTCGCCCTTCAAACACGCCTTCCGCTGTCGTCGAGGCCTGCCACTTCGTATTCATGTCGAGCAGGTTGACGAAGAAATCATTCGTCAGCGTCTCCGGCCGCTTTGTGAGCACGCCGTGCTTCGCCTGTCCGAAATTAGCGTTCAGTGTGCGCAGCCCGCCCACCAGCACCGTCACTTCAGGGGCAGTCAGAGTCAGCAACTGCGCCCGATCCACCAGCAGTTCCTCCGCCGGTCTCTCAAGTCCCACCCGTAGGTAGTTGCGGAAACCGTCCGAGGTCGGCTCCAGCACCGCAAATGAGTGCGCATCGGTCTGTTCCTGTGAGGCATCCGTTCGCCCCGGTGAGAACGGAACCTTCACATCGTGTCCGGCCTTTTTCGCCGCTGCCTCCACCGCTGCAGTGCCACCCAGCACAATCAAATCGGCAAGCGAGACCTTTTTCCCGCCGGCTTGCGAACCATTGAAATCCTTCTGGATCGCCTCCAGCGCCTTAAGTACCTTCGCCAGTTCTGCCGGCTCGTTGACGTCCCAATCCTTTTGTGGCGCAAGACGAATACGGCCACCGTTCGCGCCGCCCCGTTTGTCGCCGCCGCGGAACGTTACCGCCGACGCCCACGCTGCCTTCACCAGCTGCGGGATCGAGAGCCCGGATGCCAGGATCTTCGCCTTCAGCGCGGCAACATCCTGCTCGCCGATCAGCGCATGGTCCACCGCCGGAATCGGATCCTGCCAGAGCAGCGTCTCTTTAGGAACCAGTGGGCCAAGATACCGTGCAAGCGGTCCCATGTCGCGGTGCGTCAGCTTGTACCAGGCCTTCGCGAAAGCGTCTGCAAATTCCTGCGGGTTCTTGTGGAAACGCTTAGAGATTTCCGCGTAACTCGGATCCAGCCTCAGCGCCAGGTCCGTCGTGAACATGATGGGCGCGTGCCTCTTCGTCGGATCATGGGCATCCGGCACCGCGTTGGCCGCCCCTGCATCCTTGGGCGTCCACTGATTCGCGCCGGCCGGGCTCTTCGTGAGCTCCCATTCATAGCCGAATAAATTCTCGAAGTAGTTGTTGTCCCACTTCACCGGATTCACCGTCCAGGCGCCTTCCAGGCCGCTGCTGATCGTGTGCACGCCTTTACCCGTGCCGAACGTGTTCTTCCATCCGAATCCCTGCTCTTCAATATCCGCGCCTTCGGGTTGCGGTCCCACATACTTGCCCGGATCTGCCGCGCCATGCGCCTTGCCGAACGTGTGTCCACCCGCGATCAGAGCCACCGTCTCCTCGTCGTTCATCGCCATGCGCGCGAACGTCTCCCGAATATCCCGCGCCGCCGCCAGCGGATCCGGCTTGCCATTGGGTCCTTCCGGATTCACGTAAATCAGGCCCATCTGAACGGCTGCCAGCGGATTCTCCAGTTCACGGTCACCGGTGTAGCGCTCGTCTCCCAGCCATGTGCCCTCAGCTCCCCAATAGATGTCTTCCTCCGGCTCCCACACATCCTCGCGCCCACCGGCGAACCCGAACGTCTTTAGCCCCATCGAATCCAGTGCCACGTTGCCCGCGAGAATCATCAGATCGGCCCACGATATCTTCCGGCCGTACTTTTGCTTGATCGGCCAGAGCAGTCGCCGCGCCTTGTCCAGGCTCACATTGTCCGGCCAGCTGTTGAGCGGTGCAAATCGCTGCGACCCCGAGCCCGCGCCGCCCCGGCCATCGCCGATCCGGTAGGTTCCCGCGCTGTGCCAGGCCATGCGGATGAAGAACGGTCCATAATGGCCGTAGTCCGCCGGCCACCAGTCCTGCGATGCCGTCATCAGGGCGTGCAGGTCGCTGACCACCGCCTTCAAATCGAGGCTCTTGAATTCCTCCGCATAATTGAACTCCCCATCCATCGGATTGGATAGCGAGGAGTGCTGGTGCAGAATCTTCAGATTCAGCTGATTTGGCCACCAGTGTGCATTCGTCGCGGCTCCGGCCGCCGTGTGTCTGCGAGCGCCGCCCATGACAGGGCACTTCTTTTCGTTTGACAAGTCTTTCTCCATTGCGTTTATCTTCCTTCGAAAACTTCAAAAAACGATAACGAATTACTCTCCCGCTACCGGCATTTCGCGCACTCTCCCCGTACCACCACTTCGTATGACCGGATATTGCGCTGGCCCGATCGCGCTTTCCGTATAGCCGGAACCTCGAACCACTCCAGATCTTCCACCACTCCGCACCGGTCACAGACAAAGTGATGGTGCGGATACAGGAACGCATCGTAACGCGCCGCGCTGGCGTCGAGCTTAAACTCGCGGACAAGCCCGGCTTTCACAAGTGAATGCAGGGCGTTGTAGACCGTCGCCCGGGAGGCGCAGGTCCGGCGCTTGTTCAGCGCGGGCCACAGTTCGTCCACCGTGGCATGGTTCGGATGCCGCAGCAGGTAGTCGAGCAGTGCGATTCGTTGTGGCGTACGGCGCAGACCGGCTGCGGTCAGCGCTTCGTCTATGTTGTGGGTTGTCAGCTGATTCGCCACTGCTCACCCAGATTAGACTAGATTCCAATCAAGCGCAAGTCCCCAATAATATTTTGCCATTTCAAGCGCGGATTGGGGGGCGGGCAGTCCTGCCCGCGGCCGGCTCTCCAGCTGGCCTCTTCTCGCATGCAACCCGATTGGAATAATTGTCGGCTTGTCCGGTTCTGGTGAACGAAGGCTTCGGCCCTCCACGTGCCTCATCAACCTCGAACTGCCCCGGTCACTTTGAAGCCGGTGGCGTGCGAAGACCGGCATCGCGCCGGGAAAAGAGATCTCAAAAATGCAGAAGCTTCACCTGTTACCCGTGTTGTTCGCCGGACTGACCATGTTATCGGCGCCGGCAGTGGCGCCCGCCGGCGTTTTCTTGTCCATCACGCTGGCGCCACCCGCGCTGCCCGTCTATGAGCAACCCCCCTGTCCTGAGGATGGCTATCTTTGGAATCCCGGCTACTGGGCCTATGGCGACAATGGCTATTACTGGGTGCCCGGCGTCTGGGTGTCACCTCCGAGCGTTGGCGTCCTTTGGACTCCACCCTACTGGGGTTTTGCCGGCGGATATTACGGCTTCCACACGGGTTACTGGGGACCGACTGTTGGCTTCTATGGTGGCGTGAACTACGGCTTCGGCTACGTCGGCGTGGGCTTCTTTGGCGGCGGATGGCAGGGTGGGCACTATTCCTACAACACTGCCGTCACCCGGGTGAACACAACGGTAATTCATAACACCTACAATACGACCGTCGTCAACAGCAATAACTCCAATCGAACAAGCTTCAACGGGCCCGGTGGACTCACTTCCACCCCAACCGCACAGGAGACCACTGCCAGTCGGCAGCCCCACGTTCAGCCGACATCCATCCAGGTTTCGCACCAGCAATCTGCTAGTGCTGATCACGCCCAACTCGCGACAGTGAACCACGGCGCGCCTGCAACCGTTGCGGCCGCGCGGCCCACGCCGGCCCCCGGCCGTCCGAACAACGCGCCGGCACCCGGCCGTCCGAACAACGCGCCGGCACCCGGCCGTCCGAATAACGCCCCGGCCCCCGGCCGTCCGAATAACGCGTCGGCCCCGGCCCACGCGAATAATGTGCCGGCCACAGCTGCGGAACGTCCCGCCGGGCAGGCTCGTCCCGTGAACGCGGTCAACCCGGCCGCCCCAGCGCGTCCCGAGAATGCGGCGCATCCAGTCACCCAGGCACGGCCGGCAAACGCCGCCGCTCCAGCCGCTGAGTCACGCCCGGTTGCCACCCATCCCGCCCCTGCCCCACAAGCGCATCCGCCTGCCGCTCCGGCTGCTCGCCCTGCTGCTGCCCCATCGCATCCGCAGGCCGCTCAGGAACGTCCAGCAGCGCCGCGCCCCGCTGCCGCTCCTGCACATCCGGCTCCGGCTCCGCGCCCGGCCGCGCCACCCCATGAAGCACCCAGGCCGGAAGAAAAGAAATAACAGACACGGTGTCCGTCTGACCGCCCGCCGTCATTTGCATTGCGGGAACGAAAACGCCCAGGATAGACTGTCCGTTGTCCGAGGCCCTATGAAAAAGAACATCGTACTGTTTCTGCTCGTAGCTATTCCCGCTTTCGCCGCCATTTCGCAACCCGTCGCCGTAACTGGTGGCAAAGTCTCCGGCATTCCGGCGCGTGACCCGTCCATCGCAGTCTTCAAAGGGCTTCCCTTCGCTGCGCCGCCCGTTGGCGATCTCCGCTGGCGCGCGCCGCAACCCGTCGTGCCATGGTCCGGTGTGAAGCCCGCCGACAAGCTTAGCGCCAGTTGCATCCAGACCATCGTCACCGAGAAGAAGCCGTGGACCTACGAGTTCATGGCCCACAACGACGTCAGTGAGGACTGCCTGTACCTCAACGTCTGGACCGCAGCCAGGAGCGTGGCCGGGAAGCGCCCCGTCTTCGTTTACATCTATGGAGGCGCCTTCACCGAAGGCTCCACCGCCGTACCCGTATATGACGGCGAAGGTCTGGCGAAGAAGGGCCTGATCGTGGTCACCATCAACTACCGCGTCGGCATTCTCGGCTTCTTCGCGCATCCTGAACTCACCCGGGAGGCCGACACACACTCGTCCGGAAATTACGGTCTGCTGGATCAACTGGCCGCGCTGCGCTGGGTCCGCGATAACATCGCAAAGTTCGGCGGTGATCCTGCGCGCGTCACCATCGCGGGTCAATCGGCGGGAGCCAGTTCCGTCAATGCCCTCGTTGCCTCGCCCCTCGCCAAAGGCCTGTTTGCCCGCGCGATTGCGGAAAGCGGAGCCACGTTGTCAGGTGGCCTGGGTGCGGCTGGAACGAAGCTGGAACAGGCCGAGCAGTCCGGTGCCGCGTTTGCCACGGCAAAAGGCGCGAAGTCGATTGCGGATCTTCGTGCCATGAGTTGGCAAAAACTGACCGAGCCCGTGCAGGGCGGTGGCCGTGGTGGTCGTTCCGGCATGATCGTCGATGGTTCCTTCCTTCCCGTTTCAGTCTCGGAGGCAATGGCGCAGGGCAAGCAGAACGACGTGCCAACGCTGACCGGCTGGAACAAAGGCGAAGGCGGGGCCACGCCGAATCCCACCGTGACGGCGGCCGCGTTTCAGGCGCAGGCAAAGCAGAAATATGGTGATCGCGCGAATGAATTTCTGAAGCTGTATCCCGCGGCGACGGACGAACAGGCGCGCGTGGCAGTGAACGAAAGTTCCTGGGATCAGCAGCGGGTCGGCGCCTATCTGTGGGCCAGGAATCGAGCCAAGACCGCGAAAACCAACGCCTACACATATTTCTGGGATCACGCGCTGCCCGGCCCGGATGCCGCGATTTACGGCGCGTTCCATACTTCTGAGGTGCCGTTCGCGCTAAATACTCTGTACATGTCGGAGCGGCCATTCACCGAAGCCGACCACAAAATCGCGGATCAGGTGTCTTCCTATTGGGCCAACTTTGCCACCTCGGGCGATCCGAATGGCAAAGGGCTGGTGGCATGGCCGGCGGTAGGCGAGAAGGCCGAGACCATGGAGATCGGCGACAAGCCCGGCGCCATCGCAGTGGCAGGCAGCCCCGAAAAGCTGGCCTTCTGGCAGAACTACTTAACGCGCTAGATTGTTAACCTGAATGTCCCTGTTCCGCCCCTTCGCGATACTCGCCGTCTCGGCGATGCTCCCGGCCCTCGCTCAACCCCCAGGCCTCGTAGACCATCACCAGCATCTTGCCAGTCCGCAATCGCTGTCCGTCTTCTCCTTCCCCAAACCCATCACCGCCGCCGATTTAATCGCTCAAATGAATGCCGCCGGCATCGCTCGCGCCGTCGTACTTTCCGACGCTTACGGTTTCTCCAACCCCTTCAAAAACCCGGGCTCTGACGAATACGCCCGCGTCCAGGCGGAGAACGACTGGATAAGCAGGCAGGTCGCCCTGTATCCTGGTCGCCTGACCGGTTTCTGCGCTGTCAACCCCCTCCGCGACTACGCTCTAAAAGAGATCGACCGTTGCGCAAAAGATCCCAATCTCTCGACAGGGCTCAAGCTTCACTTCGGCAACTCCGATGTCAATCTTGATATTGAAGACCACGTCGAGCGCACCCGCGCCGTCTTTGCCGCCGCCAACGCGCACGGTATGGCCATAGTGGTTCATGCCCACGCGAACATCGATCACAACCGCCCCTATGGAGAAAAGGAGGCCCGCGTGTTCCTCGACCGTCTGCTCCCCGCAGCCCCGGACGTCACCGTCCAAATCGCCCATCTCGCGGGAGGAGGCGGTTACGACCCTGCGGTCGACCAGGCGCTCGCCGTCTACGCCGACGCAATCAAACGAGGCGATCCCCGCGTCCGCCACCTCTACTTCGACGCTTCCGGCATCCCCATAACCGGCATGTGGGAACAAAGCGCCACACTCCTCACCACTCGAATGCGCCAAATAGGCATGGACCGAATCCTGTTCGGCTGCGACTCGCCCATCCCCGGCAACAGCCCAAGAGAGTATCTGGAACGCTGGCGCAAACTCCCGCTAACTGCCGAAGAATTTCAAAAGATCGATTCCAACATAGCCCCCTACTTGCGCAAACCATGACGAACAGATTGGAGGGCGGGCAATCCTGCCCGCAGATGGCTTTCAGCCGGCTCCAATGTGGGGCAGATTGGTAATCTGCCCATTTCCGATGCAAGCAAACAAACCTCTCCGTGAACGTGACATCTCGTGTAGGATGATTCAGACGCCAGTCCACCTTTTCGTCGAACTTAGTTCGATGTCTGCGAAATCACGATGGGAGAGGAGACCGCTGGCGCGATGGTGATGGTTTGCGAGGTACATGATCAGTTGGCTCGTCGCAGTACCTTTGTGCCTCTTGCTCGGCGGTGTGCCCGACCAGCTTCTGTATTCGCACTTCGATGGCCGATATGGCGACCTTCCAGTCTGCGCAGCGCTCGTCGCCTTTGCGCTCGGGTTTCTGATCACCAGAAAGAGACTCGATCCGGTCGGGCAATTCGTCTTTCTGCCAGGCCTGCTGCTATTCGCCGACGTTATCTACGAATCTTCCACAAGTTGGTCCTTCCCGGCGACAACGCCCGCACGCATTCACTTCTTGATCGTCAACGCGCTTGGGGTCAAGCCAGGGTGCGAGGGAGATTGCTTCGACGCATTCGGCGCAACCGTCCTCTTTCCTTCTCTCGCATACTCAATCGGCACATTCCTCGCGATTCGGGTCAGCCTCGGGAGGGTGACCGCCGAACTGGTCCAGCACTACGAATAATTCCTTCCTCTTATCCCTCACCAATGATAAAGTAGTCAACAATTCAAACGCCAAGGACAACCCCTGACATGACCAAGCGAGTTCTCTGTCTGACCGCGCTGACCATCGCTCTCGCCACCCTCGCAACCCCGCAAGCCATTCCACTCGGCCGCGGCCCCGCTCCGGCAGGCCCTCCCCCGCCACCCTTCGGTGGTCGCCTCAAAGTCTATGAATCCGCCGCCGTTTCCCGCGGTCTCTCCGCCTACACTTCCAACTGCGCCTCCTGCCACGGCGCCACCGCCCGCGGCAACACGGCCCCCGACCTCATTCGCTCCTCCGTCACCATGCACGATACCGACGGCGTCCAGCTCGGTGACAACCTGAAAGCCGCCGCCCACCAAACCGTCGCGAAGCTCAGCCTTCCCGCCGACCAGGTCTATGACATTGCCGCTTATCTCCACTCGCGCGTTTCCGATTCCGCCGGTCGCGGCCAGGTCCACACGGCCGAAGTCCTCGTCGGCGATCCCAAAGCCGGCGAAGCCTATTTCAAAGGTGCCGGACGCTGCAACACCTGCCACTCCGTAACCGGCGATCTCAAAGGCATCGGCGGAAGATTCGACGCGCCCTCGCTTCAGGAGCGCATCGTCATGCCACCGCGCACCGCTGGCAAAGGCATGCCAGCCAACGCCATCAAAGCAACCGTCACTTCTCAAAACTCCGCGCCCGTCACCGGCGTTCTCCTCCGCTTAACCGATTTCGACGTCATCCTTCGCTTCCCCGATGGTTCCCAGCAATCCTGGACCATCAATCACGGCGTACCGAAGGTAGTAACCACTGACCCCTTGCAGGCCCACATCGATATCATGACCACCCTGAAAGATTCCGACATGCACAACCTCACGGCTTATCTGGCAGGTGTCAAATGAAGCACCAAATGAGGCGCATACAAATGAAACTCCCCGCCATCCTCCCGCTCCTGGCCGCCACCGCCTGGGCCCAGCTCCTCCCCACCGCCGACATCCTCAAGCCCAAGCCCGATAGCTGGCCCACCTTCCATGGCGATTACACCGGTCAGCGCTTCAGCCCCTTGAAGCAGGTCAACACCACCAATGTCGATTCGTTGTCGCTCGCCTGGATCTACCGCGCCGGCATGGCGACCGGCCCCAACTTTGGCGGACCCGGTGCCGATCCCAACCCCAACGCCACCGCCAATATTGCAGGCACGCCTCTCATGGTCAAAGGCGTCCTCTATCTCACCGCTAATAACAACGTCTGGGCAATCGACGCCCGCACCGGCCTCAATCTATGGCACTACACCTGGAAAGGTCTGCCCTCCGTCGCCCTCGGCAATCGCGGTGCGGCCATCTATGGCGACTGGCTCTACTTCGAAACCTACGACAACCATCTCGTCTCTCTCGACCTGAAGACCGGCAAAGAGCGCTGGAACAAAGAAATTGCCGATGTCAAAATGGATTACTTTTCCTCCATGGCGCCCGTCGTCGTCGGCAACCACGTCATCGTTGGCGTCGGCGGAGACCTGCTCGATATTCCCTGCTACGTCGAAGCCCGCGATCCCGAAACCGGCGAAGTCCAGTGGCACTTCTGGACCACCGCGCAAAAGGGCGATCCTGGCTTCAACACCTGGCCCAATCAGGAAGCCGCGTCCCATGGCGGCGGCGGTGTCTGGTATCCGCCCACTTATGATCCGGATCTCAACCTTCTCTATGTCGTCACCGGCAACGTCAATCCTGTGATGGCCGGCGTCAGCCGCACCGGTGACAATCTCTATACCTGCTCCGTCGTCGCCATCAATCCCGATACCGGCAAGATGGTCTGGTACTTCCAATACTCGCCGCATGACACGCACGATTGGGACGCCGCCCAAACCCCCGTCCTGATCAATGGAAACATCAACGGACAGCCGCGCAAACTTCTCGCGCAGGCCTACCGCGGCGGGCTCTTCTATCTGCTCGACCGCACCAACGGCAAGAATATCCTCACGAAGCCCTATGTCGAAAACCTGAACTGGTACACCGGCATCAACGCCGCCGGACAACCGATACGCGATCCGAATAAGGATGCCACCGTTCCCGGCTCGCTCGTCTCTCCGTCATCGAACGGCGCGACAGGCTGGCCAAACCCCACCTTCAGTCCAGATACCGGACTCTTCTATGTGGGTACCAGCCAGAACTTCACCATCTTCTATCTCACCGACACGGACCCGCATCCCGAAGGTTACGGAGCCTCAGAACGCGGCGGCGGAACGGTAACGAACGAGCTGCGAGCCATTGACTATAAAACCGGCAACGTAGTTTGGAAGCGCAAAACAGGCGTAGGCTCGCAGAGCCTGATGAGCACCGCCGGAGGCCTCGTGTTCGGCCGGGACGGTTACGGCAACTTCATCGCCTACGATGCAAAGACGGGGGAACCGCGCTGGCACTCCGGCCTCTTAGCCAACCCCAGCAATGGCCCGATCACTTATATGCTGGATGATCGCCAGTACATAGTAGTAGGAGCCGGCGAAAACCTCTACGCCTTCGCCCTCCAGTCCAAATAGTGTGCATCCGTGTTTATCCGTGGCCAAAGTTTTGCTGCAATATCTCCCGAACCCGCGCCACTAGCTCCTCCGGCGCAAACGGCTTCATGATAATTTCATCCATGCCGCCAGGCTCTTCCGCCTCACCCTCCGAATCCGCATACCCGGTCATAAACAGCACCTTCGTTGACGGGCTTATCTCCTTCACCCGTCTGGCCAGCTCCGGCCCGCGCATTCCAGGCATCAGGACATCTGTAACCATCAAATCGAAGGCTCTCGCATCGCCTTCCATCACCTGCAGTGCGTCCGCCCCGTTCCTCGCTTCAGCCACAACGTATCCAGCCTCATGCAGCGATTCCACAACAAACGTCCTCACCATCTCCTGGTCCTCAACAACCAGCACCGTTGCCGACGCCCCGTGAGCCATCTCAGCTTTCACCACTACATTTCCAGTCGCGCCCGGCGTCACGTTCAGCGGAAAGTAAATACTGAATTGCGATCCTTCGCCAACCTTGCTCGTGACCTTCAGGAATCCTCGCCATTGGCTCGCAATCCCGTAGACTGTCGATAGACCGAGTCCCACTCCGCTGCCCTTTGCCTTAGTCGTAAAGAACGGTTCAAAGATGTGCTGGCATGTTTCCTCGTCCATTCCGCTTCCCGTGTCGCGCACGGTCAGATATATATAAGGCCCGGGCGTTCCCGTGGTATCCGGCGGTATCTCCTCCGCAGCCACATCCGCATTCCCCGTCTCGATCCATAGTTCGCCGCCCGTGGACATGGCGTCGCGCGCGTTAACGGTGAGATTCATCAGACACTGGCGAATCTGATCCGGATTAGCCATCACCTCGTCAGGCGTCGCCCCCAGGCATGTTTTCACAACGATGTGCTCCCCCACCAGTCGTTCCAGCATGCCGCTCGATTCGTTGACAATCTCGTTGATCAGCACTCGCTCTGCCTTGATTGCCCCGCGCCGGCTGAACGCCAGTAACTGACCGGTCAGGCTGGCCGCCATCGCTCCCGCCTTGCTGATCTCTTCCGCATAGTTACGCCTCGGGCCGTCCAGCTGCTTCATCAGCAAATTACTGTAGCCGTTAATTACCGTGAGCAGGTTGTTGAAATCATGCGCCACACCCCCTGCCAGTCGCCCGATCGATTCCATTTTGTGCGCCTGATTCAGCCGGATCACCAGCTTTTCCTTCTCCTCCGCCGCGCGCCGCCGTTCTGAAATATCCCTCCACGCAACAATCCTCGCGTCTCGGCCCAGGCGTTTCACCGATCTGGATTCAGTCTCGGCGGAAATCAGCGTACCGTCTTTCCGCACCCCGGTCACTTCGACGATCCCCTCGCCCTGCTTCTCCATCCGTTGCAGTATGCGCTCCCGTGACTCCGGAGCCAGCAGCAGCTCCGGCGCGTTCTTGCCCACCAGTTCATGGATTTCGTCATACCCAAACATCCGGGCCAGCGCCCGATTCGCGTCCACGATCACCCCGCTGTCGTGAACCATGATGCCTTCGAACGAGGCATCGGATAAACTTCGAAATCGCTCTTCACTGTCACGCAAGGCCGCCACCTGCTTCCGTAGTGCCTCAAGAATGCTCAATACCGGGCTGATGGCCTGCGTGATCACCACCGTCTCCACCGCCCATAGCGCCATCGGTCCGCCTGGAAAGTAGATGGGCAGGGAGTGACCGGTGTACTCCATCACTGCGTCCATCGATAGAAGTGCCAAAGTGGCGCCCACGTAGACCAAAGCGGCCGAGCGGCCCAGCAGCCATGCGCCTTCAATGATGACGACCAGCAGCATGATTGGAGCCGGCCCGCGCACGCCGCCGCTCAGGATAAACAGGAACGCAAAGATGCCCCACACCACACTCAGGAACAGTACCGCCGCCGCCCGCTGCTTCCCCTGTCGCAGCATGGAGAGCGCGCTCGCAGCCACCACGCCCGCAATCAGCCCCATAATGGCGACTGCCAGCTTGCGCACGGCGAACAAAGGGGCAATGACAAGTTCCTCGACGCAAACCCATATCAATACATTGATCAGCAGCACGTGAAAGCTGCTGTACGACCCTCCATCCTCGCTGTCGGCAACCCGCCCGCTCCCCCGGTACTGGAACAGCAGCCGCTGATAAATAGTCTGAGCCGGGGACATTTTTGAAGTCTACCAAGTCAATCGACAATATGCGGGAAATCTTATCCGCGTGCATCCGTGTGCATCCGTGGCCAAAGCCTTTGCCTCCCCATGTGTACACCTGTTGATACAATAGGCATCATGCCCAAATCAGCCAATCTCACGCTCCAGCGCTGGGGCAACAGCCTGGCGGTACGCATTCCGGCGTCCGTCGCGAAGTCGGTGGGGTTCCGCGTCGGCAAGCCCGTTGAAATTACCGTCTGCGATGCCGGTCTGTTAGTAACGCCGAAAGGCGAGGTCCGTCTGTCTCTGGCGCAAAAGCTCGCATTGTTCGACCCCAAACTGCACGGTGGCGAGGCTCTGCCCTCAACGCCCGTTGGGAAAGAAGTGTTTTGATGGCGGGCAAGCACTGGTCGCCCGACCGGCGCGATATGATCTGGATCGATTTTAATCCCCAGGTCGGGCGTGAAATGAAGGACCTGCATCCGCTTCTGGTGCTCTCTCCGAAGGCTTTCAACGAACGAACCGGCATTGTGATCGGCCTGCCCATGACGACGGCGGCATTCAACGAAACGAACCCGTTCGCCCTGAAATTCACTGGCCCCGGAAGACAGTCGAGCTACTTCCTGGCGCATCAGCCGAAATCGTTCGATTGGAAGGCCCGCCACGCCAAACCTCACGCCTGGAAGCAAGTGCCCGATGACGTGTTCGCCCAGGTGTGCGAAACACTGAATCAGATTGTCGCAATCGGCAACTAAGCGCTTATCCGCGTGCATTCCTGTTGATCCGTGGCCAAACTCAGATCAGCCTCTGCCCCCGCTCCCCAATCGTCTGCCGACCCTTCGCCCGCCAGCATGCCAGCGCCAGCGCAATCACCAGATCGTCATGCTCCCCAGAACCCTCCGCTCCCATCCGCATCCTGCCCGCCCCGTTCACCCGCATCCGAATATCTTTCAGCTCCTTCACTAGCCGCGCCCCCTCCTTCAGCCGCCCAATCGTCAGCCGCCCGCTCTCCAGCAGCACCTCCACCTCCGCCATCAAATCACGCTTCGGCACCCGACCATTCCCCGCGCCATTCTCCCCTCCGGTAATCGTGATTGCGTTCAACTCGCACCCCAGCCTCGCCGCCGAGAGCATATCCACCACCGGTGCCCCCACCCCCGTAGCATCTACCGATAAAGTGCAATTCCCCAGCAACTGACTACTCCGAACAATCTCCCGCACCCGCTCCACCACCCGAGGATAAGGAGTCCCCAGCGGCATCCTCTCCGCATACCGCACCACCAGCCCCGTCCCCTGGCGATCCACCGCCACAATCGCCGAAAAATCCCGCTTCTGCCCCAAATCCAAACCAACGTAATACATAATGTTTTTCTTGTCCTGTTTTTATCCGTGCAAATCCGTGTCTATCCGCGGCCAATTTCTAATTCGGGAATGCTCAAATCCACCGCCGCATCCACCGCCTCCCGATTGAAATACTCCGTCCCATCCCCGTTGAACTCGCACAAATACTCCTGCGCAAACCACGCCGACGTCATCGCCCGCCGCTCCGTATCCAAAAACTCCGCCGAGATCCGTTCGCAATCGTGAGCCTTCACACTCACCCGAAACCAATCCTGGCTATCGTCCCGCCACGTCTCGTAAAAGAATCCCCGCTGCCCCCGCGGCGTGCTCATCACCCACATATCCCCGTCGCCCACCGCCAGCATCGGCCGCAAACTCTGGTACATATCGTCCGATACCATCGACGCCTCATCAATCAATATCAGCGACACAGCCGAGAATCCGCGCACCGTCGCCGCCGTCCCCGGCAGCCCCACAATCCGCGACCCGTTCGGAAACAGCAGCGAAACCGCGTTATCCCCATCCCCGCGTCGCTTGATCCCCAAACGTCCCGTCAACTCCGCCGCCTTCCGCAAAAATTCCGCAGATTGCCTCTCCCCCGGGCTCGCCACCAGCACCAAACTCCCCGCTCTCGTATAAGCGCGATGCACCGCCTTCGCCGCCGTCACGGTCGATTTCCCCCACTGCCGCGAGCAATTCAAAATCCCCCGCTTCGCCTGGCACCGCAGTATCTCCGCCTGCTTCTCATCCGGCACAAATCCCAGCCGCAATCGCGCAAACTCCACCGCGTCTATTGGCCGCACTCTCCCGTCTTCCCCGCGTTTTGAAGGCGGAGGCGGGCCGCCTCTGAATGTTCCTGTATTCACGTCCACTAAGTACCACGCCAGCCCGCGGTGCTCGGCCCACCGTGGCTCTCCGGATTCTCCCCAACTCACAATGACAAAAGGAATTAAAAATATTTTGGACGTCCGTGATCCGTGTGCATCAGTGTGCATCCGTGGCCAAAAGTTTGGCTTGACATGCGACTGTAGTCGCGGTAGAGTGTGACCATAGTCGCATAGAGCCAACGATGAAAAAAACCAAGGCAGCACCCGAACGATTAGGCGCCCGCGAGCGGGAATTGGTAGACACGATCTTTGCGCTGGGCAACCGAGCCTCCGCCGAAGAAATCCGTGCCCGCCTTATCGACCCGCCCGGCGATTCATCCGTCCGCGTCATGCTCGCCAGGCTCGAAAAGAAGGGTTACGTGAAGCACCAGCAGGAAGGCCTCCGCTACGTCTACTCGGCCACCGCCTCGCCCGCGGTCGCGAAACGCAACGCCCTCCAGCGATACCTGCAAACATTCTTCGGGGGTTCGCGCCAGGAAATGTTGACCGCTCTGATCAATGAGTCACCGTGGACTGACGACGAATTCGACGCACTGAAAGCTGAAATCGACCGCGTCCGAAAAGAAAGGACTAAGCAGTCATGACCCAATTCATCGATGGAATAATGCTTCTGCTGAGCAGTTCGCTCGCTGCCTCCATCGCCGCCAAGGCCACCCTCATCGCGACATTGGGCCTTATGGGAGCGTGGCTGACCCGCCATAGCCGCGCTGCCGTGCGCCGCGCCGTTCTGTCCGCCTCGTTCGCCGTGCTGCTGGCCTTGCCGATCGCCTCGATCCTGATCACGCCGGTCCGCATCGCACTCCCGGCCTCCACCAGGGAATGGGCGCCGCCATCATTTTTCCCCGAGCCCGTGAACATCTCTCA
Source organism: uncultured Acidobacteriia bacterium (assembly GCA_903825445.1). GTDB lineage: Bacteria > Acidobacteriota > Terriglobia > Bryobacterales > Bryobacteraceae > BOG-234. Next base: position 2,752 of record CAIKAS010000331.1, on the reverse strand, counting down.
AACCACCGCATCGGCGGGTCGAAGCGTTGCCGGCGCGACGGCAACCTCAGAATGGAAAGGCCTTTCGCTTTCTGCCGTCCTGTTCGCGGTATGGCTCGCCGGAGCCGCGTTCTTCCTGTTGCGAATCATCGTCGGACTGCAACAGGTCAGGACGCTGCGGCGATTCGGTATGCCCTGGCGCGTTGGTCAGTCAGTCGTAGACCAACTAGCGCTGGATGCCGGTATTCACCGCCGTGTAGAAGTTCTCGTGCACGAGTCGTTGCCCGCTCCGGTGACCTGCGGCATCGTTCGTCCAGCCATCGTGCTTCCTCCCGACGCGCACCAATGGGATGAAGAAGACCTGAACCGGGCCATCGTTCATGAACTCGAGCATGTGCGCCGCTTTGATTGGGCAAGCCATTGCCTGGCGCGCCTTGCGCGTGCCCTGTACTGGTTTCATCCTTTGGTCTGGGCTGCATGGCGTCAGCTTGCGCTCGAAGCGGAACGTTCCTGCGACGACGCAGTGCTGTCGCGCTCGGACGCCACCGCCTATGCCGATCAACTCGTCGACCTGGCGCAGCGATTGTCGACTCTTAAGAAGCAGCCCGCGCTCGCCATGGCAACCCGATCCGACTTATCCGTGCGCGTCAATTCTGTGCTCGATGCAAGGCAGCCGCGTGGCCGCCTGGGCGTGTTGCTCGTGGGTGTAACCTGCATTGCTGCGGCAGCAATCATTCTCACCATGTCGCCGCTCCGCATGGTTGCGGCTCCTCAGGCAGTTCCACCGGTCGCCATGCACGACGTTCCGAAGTGGGATGCCGTCTCCGTCAAACGCTGCACCAACTCGGTAGTCGCAAGTGGCCTCGGGCAGGGGGAAGGGCGGGGCGGAGGAGCCATGCAGGCTCCGTCCTCCGACCGATTAATGTTGAATTGCGTACCACTGCAATCGCTCGTTTTTGTAGCGTACGCCACGTTTGCGGACGGAAACCGGGATGCGGTGAAAGCAGCGACCGTCCTGCTCGAAGGATTTCCGGACTGGCTAGGTTCTGAACGCTACACCATCGAAGCCAAAGCCGAGGGAACCCCCGGGCAGCCTATGATGATGGGCCCCATGATGCAGGTCCTGCTTCAGGATCGCTTCCATCTAAAGGTCCACGAGGAAACCAGAGAAGGAAAAGTCTTCAATCTGACAGTCGCAAAGGGTGGCCCGAAAATGGCGACACATCCACCGGGAGGTTGCGCACCCACCGATTTCCAGTACCATGAAACACCGCTCACCAATCGCTGCACCTACACTTCCGAACGGGACGGCAACATGGGTTTCGATGGGTGGATGAATCTGGACTCATTTGCGTTGATTCTGACCGGCGGCACCCGGAATCCCCAGTCGCCACTGGATGCTCCCGTAGTCAATAAAACCGGTCTCACAGACGTCTACCACGTCCAGATCGAGTACTCTCCCTTAACTCATTCAGAGGACGCGCCTCCCGCCCTCTCGATCTTTACCGCCGTACAAAAACTCGGCCTGAAGTTCGAAGCGGCCAAAGGTCCCCGCCAGTTCCTCGTCTTCGACCACGCTGAACGCCCCTCGGAAAATTGAGCTGGACCTGGTGGGTCATCCGTGTGCATCAGTGTGCATCCGTGGCCATTCAAATAATTTCGCTTGACCTGAAACCTACACAGTAGTAGCATAAGCCTACAGAGTAGTAGACCTTATGTTCCAGCCCAAACTCAGCAAGCTTGAACTTCGTATTCTGGAAGCCCTCTGGTCACACGGCAAAGCCTCCATCCGTGAGATTCACGAGGCTTTCCCGGAGCCCCGCCCCGCCTACACCACCGTCCAGACGATCGTGTACCGGATGGAAGCGAAGCACGCCCTGCGTCGCGTCGAGAAGGTCGGCAATGCCGATATCTTCGAACCAATCGTGGCCCGCGACGTTACGCGAAACCGTGTGCTCGACGAAATCCTGAGTCTCTTCGGAGGTCAGGCCGCTCCCATGATGGCGCAACTGGCCGACGCCGGCAAACTCACCCCGGACGACGTTCGCGAACTGGAGAAGACGATTAAGAAACTCAAAGCCCAACAGAAAGCGGAAAGGACGGGTGAATCCAAATGATGCCCGACATCTCCCGCCATCTCTGGCAATCGACCCTCTTCGCCCTCGCCGCAGCCTTGCTGACTCTGGCGTTCCGAAAAAACCGCGCCCAGGTCCGCTACTGGCTCTGGCTAAGCGCGTCCCTGAAATTCCTCCTGCCCTTCGCCTTGTTGATGAATTTCGGGACCTCCCTCCATCCGTGGGTGCCTGTCACCGCTCCCGTAATCCCGAACGCCGTCGTGGAACAATTTAGCCAACCGATAGTCTTCGAAACCCCGCCTTCACCGCCCCAGATGCATTCGGCCCCCCCAGTGCTCCCAGTCATCTGGCTCTGTGGGTTTCTTGTGATCGCGGTTGTTCGTTATCGCAATTGGCTCCGCCTCCGAACAGTAATTCGTGAGAGCCCGATGTGGGGCAGATTGTCAATCTGCCCACCAACTCTGAAGGTGCGTGAATCGTCCGGCCTGCTGGAACCCGGCGTAGTAGGTCTTTTCCGCCCAACCCTCCTCCTACCCAGCGGAATCGAAAACCGTCTAACGCCCTCCGAACTCCAGGCAGTCATAGCCCACGAACTCTGCCACATCCGCCGCCGCGACAATCTCTTCGCCGCCGTTCACATGCTCGTCGAAGCAATCTTCTGGTTCCACCCCTTAGTCTGGTGGATCGGAGCCCGCCTG
>CAIKAS010000330.1 GCA_903825445.1 uncultured Acidobacteriia bacterium | reverse complement strand
TTGCTCTCCAGCAGAGCCCGCCTCCGCTTTCCCGGATGTGGATATTTTGCTTGACGCAGGACAAAAGGTGGTAGAACATTACAGCGAATGGGGACGTGAGTTCATTCCCCGTGTCTCACCCGAGGGGTTCACCCCATTTATCCGCGTGCATCTGTGTTTATCTGCGGCCAAAAGGCTTTTCTATAATAGGTACTTAATGAATCACAGAAAACTCGGCAGAACCGGCTTTGACGTTAGTGAAATTGGTTACGGCGCCTGGGGCATCAGCGGCGCGCAATGGATCGGCGCATCGGAAAGCGATTCCCTCCGCGCCCTCCGCACCGCCATCGAGCATGGTATCGACTTTATCGACACCGCGCTGGCGTATGGCGACGGCGTCAGCGAGCGCATCGTGGGCCAAATCGTCCGCGAGAATAACGGACGTGTGCGCGTTGCCACCAAGGTTCCGCCAAAGAATCGAATTTGGCCCGCCCGCCCCGGCATCGGCATTGATGACGTTTTCCCCTACGACTACATAATGGCCTGCACCGAAGAGAGCCTGCGCAACCTGAAGGTCGATTGCGTCGACCTCCAGCAACTGCATGTCTGGAACCCCGAATGGATCAAACGTGACGACTATCGGCGCGCCTTCGAAGACCTCAAGGCCTCCGGTAAAGCCCGTGCCGTCGGCGTTTCTATCAACGATCACCAGCCCGATTCCGCCATCGAACTCATCGAAACCGGCCTCATCGATACCGTACAGGTCATCTATAACGTCTTCGATCAAACCCCGCAAGACAACCTGTTCGCAGCCTGCACCAAACACAATATCGGCGTGATCGCGCGCGTACCGTTCGACGAAGGTTCGCTCACCGGACGCATTAACGAAGACACCGTCTTCCCGGAAGGCGATTTCCGTAACGGCTACTTCAAGGGCGACCGCAAGAAGCAGGTGGCCGAGCACGTTGCAGCCATCGTCAGCGATCTCGGTCTCGCCAACGTGAGTGAACTGCCGACCATCGCGATGCGCTTCTGCCTCTCCGCTCCCGCCGTTTCCACCGTCATCCCTGGTATGCGCTCTGTTTCGAGCGTGACGGGCAATGTGGCGGCATCGGCGCTCGGACCGTTGCCGGCAGCAACACTCGACAAACTGCACCGTCACGCCTGGAACCGCAACTTTTACGCCTGATTTCGGTCGTCTACCCTAAGCTAATCCGTCCGTCCAGCCGATAGTAGATCGAGGACAAACCTGGATGGACGGATGTAGCCGCTTTCTCTCACTTAGCTTCTCTCTGCTCGCATGCAGCGTCACCCTGCTGGCCACCGTATCGCCCGCATCGCTGCAAATTCCCTTCACCTTCGTAGAGAACCATGGTCAGGCTGATTCCCGCGTTCGGGCCATTGGCTCGGGTCCACTATTCAAGGCCTGGTTGGAGGATGACGGCTTAATCGTCCAGCAAGGTGCCGCCACAGCCCGCATAACTTTCGTCGGCTCACTGCGGCACCCTTCCATCACGCCGATGAATCAAATTGGGGCTTCCGTCAGCTACTTTCAGGGAAATGATTCCTCTCGCTGGTACAGGGACCTACCCATGTTCGGCGCCGTTCAGTATTCTGGGGTCTGGCCTGGTGTAACCATCGCATTCCGGCAGAATAACTCCGGATTCAAAGCTGAATACACGGTGGCGCCGGGAACCGACATCGGAAGTATCCGCCTCCGCTTCGACGGCAACGTCTCAATCGGCGATGACGGGAGCTTGCTCGTACGTACCTCCACCGGCGAGTTCCGCGAAGAGAAACCCGTTCTCTACCAGGACATTAGATCGTTTAGGAGGGAGATATCCGGCGGCTTCGTCCTGGGCGCTGACGGTATCGTCACTTTCACTGCGGAATACGATCACACTCAACCGCTCACCGTAGATCCGGCGATTCTTTTTAGTGGCTACTTCGGCGGTTCCGCAGAAGACACCATCACTGCAGTTGCCGTGAACTCAACGTTCAATATCGTCGCTGCGGGCTGGACGCTTTCCACGAATCTGCCTGCCTCTAATGGCGCCCGTTCTGTCGAGAGCGGAGGGGTCGACGTTTTTGTAGCGACCTTCAGCCCCGTCGGTGGCCAGCTTCTCTCGTGCAGCTATCTCGGCGGTTACGGCGACGATCGCGCCCTTGGCGTCGCGCTTGATTCGTCGAACAATATCTACCTCACGGGTTGGGCCTCGTCTCCGAACTTCCCCGTCGTGGGCGGTGTGCAGTCTCGCCCCGCCAGCGCCCGCAACGCCTTCATTGCCAAGCTCAATCCGACAGCCAGCGCTCTGATTTACAGCACTTTCCTCGGCGGATCCGGAGTGGACTTCGGCAATGCTATCGCGGTCGATTCCCTGGGCGAGGCCGTGATTGTTGGCGATACCACATCGAAGAATCTCGCGGTTACGGCGGGCGCATTCCAGAGGACGCTGGCCGGTGGTCAGGACGTCTTTGTCGCTCGCCTCGCCGCGAACGGCGCGTCCCTGTCGTTCCTGACCTATTTCGGCGGCACCAGCACAGACCACGGAGCAGCCATCCAGATAGATCCCTCCGGCCCCATCGTCATAGGGGGTGGCACCAACTCCACCAATCTGCCCGTACTGCTCGCTTATCAATCCCATTCCGGCGGCGGACAAGACGGCTTCGTCGCTAAGTTCAACTCCACAGCCACCTCGCTCGTCTTCAGCACCTATCTCGGAGGAACGGGCGGATATCCGGGCTCTCCCGAAGAAGTGAACGGCCTCATTATCGGGCCCAGTAAAAACATCGTGGCGGCGGGCATCACGAGCTCCTCCAATTTCCCGACAACCGCAGGCACCGTGCAGCCGGTATATGGTGGAGGTCAGACCGACGGTTTCCTCACCAAGTTCAACGGCAGTACCGGTGCTCTGATGGTTTCCACTTTTCTCGGCGGCACACTCAATGACGGCATAAACGCCATTGCCCAGGATCAACTGGGCCGCCTCTACGTGACTGGTTTCACCATCTCGACAGATTTTCCCACTATCCGCCCCAACCAGGCCGCTTCGGCAGGCGGCTTGGCCGGCAGCATGGACGCCTTCGTCGCCACTTTGAACAGCGGCATGGTCCTTGAAACCTTCGGCACTTACCTCGGTGGCTCCGGCAGCGACTCGGGCAACGCTATCGCGGTTGACGCTATGACCTCCATCATTGTCGCCGGAGAGACCACCTCACGCGATTTCCCTGTTTCTGGCAACCTCGGGAATGCCGTCAGCGAAGTGGTCTCGTCCTTCGTCACAAAACTCCAGCCCGACTGGACACTCTCCGTAGTCTCTGCCCCCGCCGTGACCCTCGATAACTGGCACATTGCCGGATATTATGGCTCCACGCCGGCAAGCACCTCGTACTCTTACGGTCAGGCCGGCGACATCCCTGTGGCCGGCGACTGGACGGGAAGCGGGGTGAAGCGCATCGGCGTCTTCCGTAGTGGCCTTTGGATTCTCGACACGAACAACGATGGCATCCTCAACGCCGGAGACCGCGTCGTCTCCTTCGGCCAGGCTGGCGACGTCCCCATCCTGGGCGACTGGAATGGTACCGGCATCATCAAGCTCGGACTCTATCGCGCAGGGACGTTCATCCTTGACCTCAGCGGACATCTCTCCGGCATTCCGACTGGCCTCTCCGATGCAACATTCAGCTATGGCCTACCGACTGACATTCCCGTCGCTGGTGACTGGAATGCCTCAGGGACCACCAAGGTCGGAGTCTTCCGCAATGGATCATGGCTCGTCGATTACACCGGCACCTACGTCGCCAGCAAGACTTACACTTACGGACAGGCCGGTGACATCCCGGTAACGGGCTACTGGGATTCCGCAGGCCTGACTCGCCTCGGTGTTTTCCGGTCTGGTAACTGGATCCTTAACCTCGCTGGCACGAATATGCTGGGAACATTGGGGCAAACCGAACTCTACTTCGCCTTTGGTTCCGCTGGCATGACACCAGTGGTGCATTAACGCATGATGAAACCCGTATACCAGATCACGGAACCTTCGTCTCTCCCACCAGGAGATTGTTCCATGAAATCAAAACTACTCGGTCTCGCATTACTCGCAGGCAGTTCGCTCTTGGCCGCACCAGTTGGAATCGGAATTGAACTCGGCACGCCGCCCCCGCCACCACACACGTACTACGCAAAGCCACCGGCGCCAAGTCCGAACCACGCATGGATCCCTGGTTTCTATGAACCCTTAGACGGCCAATATCGATGGCGCGAAGGCTATTGGGCGCCTCGTCCGTATCCGCATGCCGTCTGGGTTGCACCGCGATACCGCAGCCATCGCTACTACCCCGGTTACTGGAGACGCTGACGGCCCTGAGTTGCTCGTATCCGCGTCAATCCGTGGCCAAAAGTCAGTGCTGCGCGACTTCGCTGCCAAGCCCTGCGTACTCGTCTTTGACGGTCACCGCCTTGCTCCCGGCGAAGGTCACAAACGTGATCTTCCCGGGGGGCTTACCGAAAATCCAGTACTCGGTCTCGACGCCGTCTTTCGTCGTCTCTCGCCCATGCTGGTCCGGATTCCCGAGTGCCATCTTGACCTGTTCGCGCGTCATCCCCACCATGGCGCGCTTCTCTGCAACGGCCTGTTTCATCTCCGGCGAAAGCGTCTCGGTGAACATCATCGTCGCCGAACGCTGATTGAAATCCATAATCGGCGACAATATCGTCTTCACGTCCGCCGACGTCAACCCCTCCAGCGGCTTCCGGAAAATCACGTCAATGTACGTACCGTAAGTCGGCGTCCCGGACGGCCCAACGACATTCGGACTATCCATTGGCGTCTGCGTCGTCCCGCCCATGCCCCCCGAAATACCGTCGTACCAGTGCCTTCCGCTCGTCAGCCCGCCATTGATTTCCAGCAGCAGTTTGTTGCCCTCAAAGGTGACCTTGGTGATCTTGATCAGGTCGCCCGCACGCGCCGCTGGCCCGAATGTCCGGAACGCGTCTTCCCAATACTTCGGAGTGAAGGTGCCTTCGACGTAGAATTCCAGTGGCTTCTTCGATCGCCCCAGCGGAACCTTCATCGTGGCAAATTCTGCCATCAGCCCCCGCAGCAATTCGATCTTTTCGTCCTCAGTGAGTTTGTCGCCCGGAGCCAGTACTCCCGCAGGCAATACTCCGCAAGTGAGCGCAGTCAGGATGAGAGCACAACTGGTCCGGATTCCGTCGCGTCTTGAGATTCCGCAACCAGATAGGCCGTGCCCCGCACTACCGGCACTTTCCATATCGCGACAGACAAAAGCACAATCACCACTGAGGTGACCGCGCTCGCCTCGGGCCCGTAATTTCCGCCACTCCATAAATCTCCCGCGTTCCAAACCAGTTCGTAGGCTGTCACCTTTATTGTAAGTCCACTCAGGCTTACTCCGAGAAACGGCAACACCGCATTCCACGCAAAGTGCATCCCCGCCGGAAACCACAGATCTCGCGACCGTAATACCGCAGCACCGAACACAATGCCGAACGCTGTCGTGTTGATCGTACTCATTGTCGTTGCGCCTGGATTACCAGCATGCAGCACCCCAAACAACGTCCCAATACCGAGGATCGCCGCCCATCGCCCATACCCGCGCATCAAGTACTGCAGAACAAAGCCGCGGAATGCGATCTCTTCCCCCAGCGCACCGCAAAACAGCAGGACCGGCGCAAACAGAGCTCCCCGCCACGATACGTCCGCATTCGCTGCATAATGAAAATGCGCTTTGCCCAGTGCGACCGCGGGTAAGATCGCCAGCAGCGCCGCCATGGTTCCCAGAGCGATGCCCGTGCACAGGTTTCGAAATGTGCCAGCGCCCCAGGCGAGCCCTGTGTCTCCAACCTTGCGCGATTCAAAGATCGCCATCGCAGCAGCCGATGAAATCGCCGCCGCCAGCAACGGAGGTACAGTCAGAGCAATCATCTGCCCACCCATGAAATCCCCGACCTCCACCAGAATGGAAAGGAGAATGCGGTAGATCAGGAAACACGTGGCAGCGCCAATCAGCGGTCGCCACGGATCGCGTTTTACCGCTGCCGCCATGCGTTTACTTCGCTCCCCTGCTTTTGGCCCTGCTGGTTTTAGCCAGACCAGTTGGAGCACGAACGGCCCGAACCTGAACGCCTGTCGATGCCACCTTCGCATCCAATACCTGTGCGCCAGCCGTTTTCAGCGCGCTCGCAACCTTTTCCTTCGCCCCCGGCTTCACAAGGAACACCACGCACCCGCCGCCACCGGCACCGCAAACCTTGGCACCCGTACCACCCGCACGACGGGCCACCGCTACCAGTTCATCGATCAGCGGCGTCGTAATCCCGGGAATATTCTTTCGCCTGTAGCCCCACTCCTCGCGCATCAAACGCCCAGCGCTGTCCCAATCCTGCGCCTCCAAAGACGCCCGCATGGAATTGGCGATCGCGGCAATGCGGTCGAAATTACCATGGATCGCGCGATTGCCGTCGATATGTCCCTTCATCACTTCCCAATTGTTAATACCGGAATTGCGCGGAGCGCCCGTGTACACAAGTACGAAACGCTGGTTGAGTTCGTTCGCTTCGACGGGCAGCGCTTTGCGAATCACGCCCTCTGGCGTCAGTTCCACGGCCGAAACGCCGCCATACATCGCCGGATAGTAATCCTGAGCGCCGGTTGGAACGCGAATCACCTGCGCCTCTACGTTCTGGGCGATCTCACGTAGTTTTTCCAGCCTGTGCCCGCGCCCTGTCAATTTGTTCAGCGCCGTCGATGTCGCGATCATCAGCGCCGAAGAGCCTGATATCCCCGCACCCGCCGGAGCTTCCGAGAGCGATTCCATCGTGAACCCGCCCTCTGGCGCAAAATGCCGCACCAGCAACGCAAGTACCGGCACCTTGTAACGTTTCGCCGCACGCAACTCAGCTAATGAGTTGAACGACTCTTCCACTCCCATATCCCTCGAGCGCAAAACGATCCGCGGACTCTCGTGCGTTGTGATATCGCAGTATGTGTAGCGATCCACCGCGAAGTTCACCGTAACGGGATTGTCGTGAAAAAGATATAAGGGCCAGATATCGAGCGTTGCGCCGGCGAGATCCACGCGGCATGGCGCTTTCGTCCGGACTTGTCTGAATGCGTGCATGGGCTATCGGAAACATAGCACAGCGTCACAACTATCCTGAAGAGAGTGTCCCCTTCAGGCATCGCCCTCAAAAAGTCCCGCTTCACCCCCGCCGCGCGCCGCACTCTCCTGCTCTGCCTGATGGCTGCGCTGGCTGTAATGTATGGGATCGCGTGGTTCGCCCCCGCTATCGGAATGGCGTATAACGATGGCGCGTATCTTGTCACCGCGGTCACTCATGGGCTTAAGACTGGGGCCCTTGAAAACCCACCCCTGTTCCCTGCCTTGCTTGCCGCCTTCTCCCTGATCTCGCGACAGTCGCAATGGCTCAAACTCGTGCCGCTCGGCTGCACCCTGCTTTGGCTGGCGTTCACGAAGCGCCTGCTCACAAAGATGGGTGCGTCTCAGGAATGCTCGTGGTTGCTGGTCGCCATGACGGCTGCATCCCCCACCGTGCTCTATCTCGCCACAGGCCTCTTTGCCGAACCGTTATTCGCATTATTGGCCACCGTGTCCCTCATCGCACTGCTCGATGACAGACCGCTGGTCGCCGGCCTCTGCGCCGGGCTCGCGTCCATCACCATCACTACCGGCGTGGCGTTGATTCTCGCCGGTTTGCTGACCCTTGTCGCCACACGCCGTCTCAAGAGCGCCACGTCATTTCTCGGCGCTGCTGCCCTCTTCGCCGCGCCATGGCTGGGCTGGGTTTTTTCTCACGGAGGCATCCCCGCCGCAAGTCTGCATCTCAGTGAACTCGGCGTTCTGCTCGGTAACAACGCGATGCTCATCGCCGCCAGTCCCTTCACGCTCCTAAGCGGTTATACGAGCCTGTACCCCGGCTTGTTGACGGCAGTCGCGTTATTGATCGTCCTGGTGCGCCGCCGTTACTTTGTTCCGGATCTCTTCATCGGGTTCTACTCTCTAATGCTGGTCTGGCGTATCGAGCCGCCGCTGCACGCATTTGCGCCCGTGTTGCCAATGTTTCTGTGGATGCTGTGGAGAGTTGCGCGAGTCGGTCGCTTCGCACTGGTCACCAAACTCACGGCGATCCTGATGATCGGCCCGGCCCTTTGGTTCGGCGTGTCACGCATCTCAACCGCACCGGGCCTAGGCGCAGTAACTGCGGAAATGGCACCTCCCAATAACTGGCATGAGATGGAAAAGCTCTTCGCATTTATCCGCACCGACACTCCCGCGGATTCAGTACTGCTCGCCGATCTCGATCCTGTTTTCTTCCTGAACACAGGCCGCGCCACGGTTCGCGGCTTTACCCCGGATAATTACCGCAACTACTACGCCCCACCGGGGGCGCTTGTCACCCCGGATCGGCTCCGCGCCTCCATGCTGCACGATCATGTCAGCTACGTTGTACTAACCCCCGATCGGGACTTACCCGAATCGGCATCGTTCCACCAGGCAGTGGCTGCTATGGAGCGTGGCGGTCTGCTCGATCCCGTCGGCGTTCCCGGCATATCGGGCGACTACCGCATCCTGCGAGTGGTGGCCCCTTAAACCTGCGTTACAACAATTTCTCTGCTAGCATCGTGATCGATTAGTTTTGGGCCTCAAACAACCGTGCGAGCGACGGGCGCGCCGGGGATTTAGGATCCTGCTTCAGAGCGATCTGATACTCCCTGTTCGCTCGCCCCGCATCCCCCACCTGTAGCGCTGCTGCCGCCAGATGGTAATGCGCAATGGGCCTGTCCATCCCCCGCAGCGACTTCTCAAGAAAGGGCAACGCATCCGCAAACCTACCCTGCTGATAGTCGATCCATCCAAGCGTGTCTTCCACAACGGGGCTGGCCGGCTGAAGCGCCAGCGCCTTCTGTGCCCAGAACCGGGCATTTTCGAAGTCTTTCCTCTTCGTAGCCAGGAAATCTGCGAGATTGTTCATGGCCGAAACGTTGGTCGGCTGTAGTTGTAACGCCTTTGTATAGTCCGTCAAGACAAGGTCGGTGTGTCCCTGGTGCAGGTCGATCTCGGCCAGAAGCAGTTCGGCTCGCGCGCTGTCGCTCATCTTCACTAGCTGCCGCAGCCTTTGTTCGGATGCAATCCATCCGCCCGCCCGCATATCCAGAACGGCGATCGCGCAGTCTGCGTTAACCGCGTCTCCCGCCGCTCGCGCCGCTTCAAAAGCCACTCGTGCACCATTGGCGTCTCCGGCGGCGGACAATTGATTGCCCAGGGTTTCCTGCAGGGCAACCACATCCGGATGCTTCCTGACCGCTGCTCTGAGCATGTCGAAGTATTTCGGCGCCTCACCGTGTCGCCGCATCACGTTACCCAGCAGGTCATACACGGTGGCCTCAGCCGGAGCGATCTGAAGTGCAGTTTCCAGGGCTTGACGCGCGCCGGCCAGGTCTCTGTCATGTATCCGTATCTCGGCGTCCTGATAGAGCAGGCGGGGTGATTTGCCCGCGGCCAGAGCGACATCCAGATCGTTCCGTGACTGCACAAAGTTGCCAGTGGCCATCAACGCGGCATTGTGAGCATATACATAGACCGGAGAAGTCTTCTCGTCGTTGCTGGCCGCCTCCAGCACATCGATAGCTTTCCCCGGCTGTCCCTCGTCAATCAATAGCTGCGCCAGATCTGCTCGGGCTACAAGGAAATGAGGATTGCGTTTCAGTGCCTCGGCCAGACGGTTGCCCTGCTCAACAACGTCCTGTCTCGCGCCCGCAAGACGCGCTTCCTGATAACTGAGCGGCGCTGAAAATGCTTTCAATTCATGCATTCTTTGCACATCCGCGGCAGCGGCCTTCAGAGCCTCCCCGTCGCTCGCGCCATCGATCTCCAGTGAAAGCCGCATCAGCACGGCGAGCGCGTCCTGCGGATTTCTCGTGATGGTTTCCGACAGGATCACGTGAGCTTGTTTCGTTCGGTCTGCACCAAGCAGCAACCCCGCCAGTTCGTCGCGAATCGCCGCGTTGTCGCCGTGCGACAGTAATTGTCGGTTGTACTCGGCTACAGCAGCTTCAACCTTGTTCTCGGTAAAAAGTAGCCGCCCGTGCACCGTCCAGTGCTGCGGTTCTGGCAGTGTTGCGATTTGTTTCGTAGTTGCCTCTGCTTCCGTCACTTTGCCCGACCCGATTTCCCGTTGAAACTTGAGATCCAGAGCTGGCGCATAGTCTGCCTTCAGGCTCAGCGCGTGGGCAATCTCGGCATCCACCCCCTCAACCTCATGCATCGACATCTCTGTGTTCGCCCGCAGCGTGATCACACCGGGTGAATTAGGGAAATGTGCCGCCAGTTGCAACGCCAGGTCTCTGGCTGCCCCAGTGTCTCCCTGCGTCGTATATAACCCCAGGACGACCGCCGCCGGACGCGTGTTGTCCGGTTCCTTCTCGAGTTGTGCCTCCAGCTGACGGATCGCTTCCCCTCTGTTGCCGAGTTTCGCCTCTCCAATCGCCAGCGACCCCATCGCCTCCGCATCGGTCGGATGGCCGGCAAGGTATTTTGAAATGACTTCCTTCGCCTGAGCCACTTCTTCCAGCTTGGTGCTGCCAATTCGGAACAGAGCCATCCTGTACCTTGAAGCCGCATGCCCAGGCTTGATCTCAAGCGCCTTCTGAAACGCTTCATAGGCATGCAGCAGCGAATTCGGGTCCGCCGCTGCGTCAGCCTTCAGATAGGCCATTCCCAACTCGTAAAGCGGCTCCGGATCCTTCGGCATATTCTGAGAAGCAACCCGGAATTCGATAAATGCCTTCCGGAATTCATTCTGCCCCAGATACGCGTTGCCTCTCTTTAAATGCGCCGCCTCCAGCGCCTCGGGACTACGTCCGCACCCGGCCAGAAGTAAGACGAGGCTCGTGACTACAGGTAAAGTCTTTTGGATTGTCATATTCTTGTGGGTCAAACGAATTTCGGAACCTACCCCTTATGCACCCCGATTAGTGCGTGTAGCTGCTGGAATCGATCATGGCGAGCACAATCGATTTATCCACTCCCTGCGCCAGTAATCCCAACACCGCATTCGGACTCACGTCGTAGTCGGGATTTGACGTTCGGATCATCTGCAGAATGATTTCGTCATCCGCTTTGGCCTGCCACATCTTGAGAATGGCGGCGTTGTCGAGAGTTGTCTTCGGCCGCGCCGTCATCAGTTTTTCGAAAGCCGATAGCTGGTCGCCGCCCACCGTTGTCTGGAGCGTCGCCAGAGTCGCGGTCTCCGACTGTGGCAACCCTGCCCCGCCGCGCATCCGGACCAGCAACTTGCTTCCGAAAGCCGCGCCTGCGACCAGCACTATGAGAGCCGCGGCTGAAGCGATATTCGCCATTCCTGGCCTAAGCTTCGTTTGCCGCTTGGCGCAGCGCCAGCACTTGTAAGGCTTAAGCGCGAATGCTTTCTGAACAAGTGTCCGCGGCATCCGGTACGACTGATTGCAGCCGCATTTCAGGCAGAGTTCCGCTATCTCCTCCCGCGGCTGAATCTTTTGCGTTGTCAATGTCATTGTTGCCTGCACCACTTCCATCCCCCGCACGCCGAACACCCTAACCTCGGAAACGACGTACGATTGTTGCCTGAATCGCGAGATCGCACGTTGTTTCCGAGAATCGCACTGGAATTCCTATTAGGCTTTGTTCACCGCTCGGGCTCTACGCCCCAGAAACGCCAGGCCAATGAGTCCGCTGCCCGCGCAAAACAACGTTCCGGGTTCCGGCGTCGCTGCAATACTGGCGGTTTCGTCGCCCAGCGCAACGGTCAGACCTGCAACATTGCTGGAGTTTCCCGCATAGGCGAGGTTGCCGGTCATCGTAATCGCTGCGCCATCCACCACGTTGGCAAAATAGCCCTGTGAAACCGAAGTAGATCCGGAGGAAGTCACGTTGGCGAATGACGCACCGTTGATCACAATATTGCTCGCGGTGACATTTTTATTGAACGTGCCGGTGACCGTAAGGTCGATGTAAGTGAAACCCTGTCCCACAAGACCGCTGTCCGTGTAACTCGTGGTGTACCCGTCGTATGTCCATGAGATTGCCCCGGTGGTCGCGCTGTATGTTAGTAAAAAGCTCTCGGGAGTGCTGTTCAGCGTGGCATTGTCACCGGCCGCAGCACTCGTCAGTGAATCTGGATTTGGATTTGTGTCCAACAGGCTGACCACGCCGTTTCCACCAGAAAGCCCGGCTGTTGCTGTGACAATCGACGTAGGGGCGGCAGTCGCTGTTGTGGCAAAGGTCTCCGCCTGAGCGCTGACCACCAAAGCGGTTGCTGAAAGGCAAAGCCCGAAAGTAAGAAGGAGCCGCGGCGAATTCCGCCGGGCCGTAGCTATATGTAAACCATGACGCATTTAGAAAGTTCTCTCTTGGCGGAAGGTGTCCGCAGTTTTGGTACTGCCTGAATTGCAGGAGTATCGCCAAAACGCGGCAATCCTATTTTCAATAAGTTAGACAATTCGAGCTCTCTCATACCGGAACAGTCGCGTGTATGGGTATCTTGAAACGCAATGGCGTGAGGACAACAACCTGCGGCGGCACGAAACGATACACTGTTCGTTTCCTGTCTGTCATAAAACGAGACACCCGATACACCGCTGCCAGGGCCGCTTGGTTCTCGAGAGCGTTGATCGGCAAATCCTTCAGCAACTTACGGTAACTCCAGCGTGCCGTGGCATGCGCATCGCAATGGCGAAAGAGCTGCCCTTATCAGACTGAAGAGGAAACACCTGATGAATCCAAAAGCGACTGCCCTCATTCTGGTTGGTTACCAGAACGATTATTTTGCCCCCAACGGCATTTTACGGGGAGTAGTGGAAGAGACCAATCGCGTTGATCAGACGCTGACCAACACTCTGGAACTTCTGCGCCACGCGACCCAAACGGAAATGACCCTTATCTCCACGCCAATCATTCTGACGTCCGACTACCGGGCCCTCGCAGAATCGGAAGGCATTCTCGGAACCATCAAAGAGGCTGGCGCCTTCAAAGCCGGCAGCACTGGCGCCGATACGATTCCGGAATTGCTCGAATTCGGCGATCGAATCACCTTCGTGAACGGCAAGCAGGGTTTCAACGCTTTCTCCAATACAGAACTGGACCGTGTGCTTCGAGCACGCAACATCAACCACCTCATGCTCGCCGGCATGATCACATCGCTCTGTATCGATTCCACAGGCCGGGCGGCGTACGAACGCGGCTACAAAGTCACCATGATTTCCGATTGCGTATCAGCGCGAACGGCGAGCGAACAGGAATTTTATTGCAAGAATATTTTCCCGTTGTATGCCGATGTGATGGACAGCGAAACGCTCATCGAACAGTTGGCCCCGCATTCGCAGGATATGTTTGTTGCACAATAGGCGAACGCACAGCGGGCGTCAGTGATGGAAATAAACGACCACGTCGAGCAGGGGCTTCTCACACATGACATCCACGTCCAGGCAA
>CAIKAS010000329.1 GCA_903825445.1 uncultured Acidobacteriia bacterium | reverse complement strand
TTGCTCTCCAGCAGAGCCCGCCTCCGCTTTCCCGGATGTGGATATTTTGCTTGACGCAGGACAAAAGGTGGTAGAACATTACAGCGAATGGGGACGTGAGTTCATTCCCCGTGTCTCACCCGAGGGGTTCACCCCATTTATTTGTGTTCATCTGTGTGCATCCGTGGCTAATTGTCAGTCGGTTTTTGCTCAAGGTGATCGATTACGTACACCGGCATCGTGCGCTTCTGCGTTTCCAGCTTCAGCCCGAGTTCCTTTTCGAGTGCCTCCGCAATCGTAAAGCCACCGTTCGGGTCCGAGGCCGCCGGTGCGTCGCCGGCTGGTGGCGGGGCACCATCTGGCCCGCGAAACACTGCGCGACCTGCCAGTTGACTCCAGGTCAGCGTAAAATCCCAGCCGCCTTCGATCCCTGTCGAATCGATTGGCGCTACGTTCATGTTCGGACCCGTACCGCGAAGTTGTTCTGCGAATTGCGCCATGGTGATGTTCTGGCACGTCATCATCACACTGCCAGGAGGCGAGCCTGGAGGCGCGTTCGCACGGGTACAATGCGTTCGGCTTTCAGGATCGGCCTTCTTCATTTTCGGCTTCGCGGCCACTAGTGCATAACCGGATAACGTGCGCTCTTCGGTGTGATACTTCAGCCCGAAGCGCTCTTTGAGCAACGCCAAAAGCAACGGCGCTGTAGTTTCGGGATCCAGATTCGCACCTGGCTCCACCGCTGCCTTAGCGTTGAAATCGAAGCGCGCGGAATTCGCCCATGAGGGCATTCCGACAAGCTGATCCTGGCTCTGCGGCAACAGGGCGTTATTCACTACAGAAGAAAGCGGCATGCCGGTAGAGATAAACCGCCCGCCGGGTTGATTTTGTATGCGACCAAAAGTAGTGCCCGGATCGGTCTCTTTGATGTCGGCGACTTCGAATTCAGCGGGCATTTTGAGTGGAGGCAGCGCTTCGGCCGTATCCGGCGGATTCGGCGTCGGTTTCTCTTCCACTTTGTCCACCATCAGCACTGGCGTGGGATTTGGATGCTGTTCCAGCTTCAATCCAAGTTGTTTTTCGACGGCATCTGGAAACGAAATCCGGTCATCGTTGCCGTTGGCCGCAATCGCGAAATTCAGAGAGTACTTCAGATCGAAGTTCCACGTTCCTTTCATGCCGGTTTCGTTCAGGACCGGATTGGTGCCGAGCTGCGCACCGGGCATCCCGCGGATCGCGACGGTGAAGGCATCCATCGTCACGTTGTGACACTGGTACTGGACGGTTTGGCCTGGACCGATCGACAGAATGGTCACTTTGCCACTCGCATCAGACATCATGAGCCGGCCGCCGCCACTGCCTGGGGCGGGATTTTCAGATTCTGCATGTGGATGGCAGCCGGTATCTCCGTCGTCGTTGGCCTCCTTCATGAGGACCTTCTTGCCTGGAACGAGCGCCCAGGTGGGCAATGGCTTGGTTTCTTTGTGGGTGACTAGTTTGAAACGCTCGGCGAGTACCGATTGCAGAATTAGATTGGCCGAGTCCGCCGTGGCATTGGCCGGAACTTTGATGGTGACGTCATACCTCGTCATCTCAAGCCAGCTTGGGCCGCCGAGAACCTTATCCATGTCGAAGCCGTACGCTGTTCGTACCAGATCGAGCATGCTGCCATTGCGCAGTTCATAGCGGCCCCCGCGCGGCGCGTCAACGCGCATGAACAGATTCATGTTTTGACCCGTGGGTTTTGCCGCAAGGTGGATGTCGGCGATGTCGGAGGCAGGTTCCGTCTGAGCAAACGCTATGGCCACGGATGCACACAGATACACACAGATCGGCAAGATGCTGGCGGGGCATTTCGGATTCATGACTGTATTCATGTGCGCCCTCTATTCAGTTCCATTAATGAACAGCCTATCGCTTGAGTAGGGTGGATATGTCACGGTTTTGTCAGCTGTTTGCGGATTCATTCGTTTTTGCACTCGGTTTTATCAATCGTACTACTTTATTAGTATTGCACTGGCATAATTTAGGCGGCTTGGGTCCTCCTGGATCTTATTTGTCACTGGGTTTGGGATCAATGTGGTCGATCACCCGCATCATCCTCACGGCATCCCGCGTCGAGGTAGCGGGCGTCGCGGCGATGTAAACATCCGCCCGCATATCCGGATTCGCGCTGTGCGGGCTAACATGCACATCCGCGATTTGAAACCTTGGAGCCGCATCAGGCGTTTGCCCCGGGGCGATCCCGCTCACAAGGGCGGTAAGTGCGATGCACGCAAACACTCGCGTCATGTTTTCGGACTCCTGTTCCGGCCATCCAACAGCGGAAGCCGCGAACAAAGCGGCAGGTTGTACTACTTATTTAGGACTAACGGACCGCTCGGACGAAGCGGTCGAGCCAATCTTCCTCTATGACGCTTCGGAACAGTGTTTTTGTTCCCTGTCAGGAAAAAATATTTCCGTCTTGCGCGTCGTGTGGTCCGAACTCGACGAGCACGATTCGGACCAATTTCGTCAATATATCGGCAATAAGCGTAACCTGGTCGTATTTAGCTAAATCCAGCGGACGTTACAGACACGCGGGAATCGTGTGATCGGGCAAACTTCGCCCACCTGTGAAACGCAGTCCCGGTGTCCTCTGGCTTATGAAGCCTAGTTCGGGGACGGCAATTGCGCGCCCACAACCACCAGCGCATCCGCAGAGCCCGTCCTCGCCTCCAGCTTTAACCCCAGTTGCTGTTGCAAAGCGGTGAATATTGAAATGCCGCCCTGGTCCGCGGCTGACTGATTCGGTGCGGCGTCCACGGCCAAAGGATTCAGCGCGGGATCCGGCGTCCAATCCAGCCGGAAATCAAATTTGCCGACAATGCCAGTCATATTCACGACGGGCCTGCCCACCTGGCCTTCCGAAAGAAAGCGCGCGAGCGTATCCATATCCACGCGGTTCGCTCTGAGGCTGCCATGCCCGGCGTTTCGCTCCATGATCGGGTCTCCAGGCTGCGCGTCGGCCTTCATTTTGGCTCCGCTCCGGACCGCGACAAGACCGAAGATCGGCATCGGTTTCGATTCCTTGCGAAGCTCGAGATGAAAACGGTCGGCCAGCAAACGCTGCAGGCGCAGACGAATCGGCTCATGAAAAAGCAGTAGCTCGTCTTTTGTCATCTTCTGCGGATCCCCCGGCTGTGCGGTCGCCGGTTTGCCCTGAACGTCGAAGCGCGTGGAACTGATCCAGGCGGGGCCGCCGATGATCTGATCGTCGCTCACGTCATAGGCGATTTTCATCAAGAACCGCAAAGTCGCGTGTGTGACGAACAACCGTCCACCCGGCGCGAAATCGATTTTCAGCTGACTATCAGGATCGCTGGCCTTGATGGAAGCAACTTCAAACGATGGCAACGACGAGGACGGAAGTAACTGCTGCGCGCGACCAGACGAAATTACGAGCATCGTGCAGACGATCGTCGCTACTGCGATCACAGGCGGCCACGGTCGACTTTCCACATGGGGATAAGGCACCTTCAACAGACGCGAGATCCGATTTTTCAGGGAACCGCCATTCGCCGCCAGCGCGACCGCAAGATGCGACGAGCGACACAACTCAAGTTCCGCAAGGGCACGAGCATAGCCGAGCCGGTCACCGCATCGCTGGGCTGCTATGTCGTCGCAGCACAACTCACGCTCGTCGCGAATCTGTTTTGAGACCCACCAGACCGCGGGGTGATAGAACAGGACAGCTTCGACAAAACTCTGGAATAAGTTGATCAGATAGTCGTGACGCCGAATATGGGCGAGTTCGTGGAGCAGCACGGCCTCAACAACGTCAGGCGTCAGGCCCGTCATTGCACTCACGGGAATCAATATCACCGGGCGCAGCCAACCCAATACTGTCGGCACATGAACGGCGGATGACACTCGCAGGAGCACGGGCACAGATACGCCGACTACGCCACGCAGGCGGTGGATCGTTCGCTGCCAGTGGTCGGGAGCCGGGCGGCAGCACAGAGACCGTACGCGAAATGCCACTATCCAGCCACCAGCCAACCGGGTAATACACAGGAAAGCGCCGACCAGCCACACGAATACTATCCATGCGGTTGCGGCAGTACTCGATAGCTGACTTCGGACACCAGGGACAGAAATGTTCCAGGAGATCTTCATCCCGGCGGAGGGCGACGCAACCTTGCCAATCGCGGCGAAAACGGGGGTAGCCCCGGCAGAATTCGCTATGGCGAATGTCGCCACAGGCGCCAGCACCATCACCAGTAACGCGGCACAGGCCAGCGAGTATCTGACGGGAGCGGTTTGGTGGCGGCCCGGCCAGCGGGCGATTACTCCATAGATGCCCGCAATCAGCGCGCCCTGCCAAATAAAATGCAATAGTGTCGAGGCCAACCGAGGCACCCACGGAACAGACGCGAATGTATCGATCTGGTGAAGCACGGTATCAGCGTCCCCCTCCCTTTCCAAATTCATCCAACATGCGCTTGATTTCTTCCAGGTCGGCCTTCGAAGCCGGCTTCGCCGAGAGAGCACCGAGCATCAGGCCCGCGGCCGATCCCTCAAACGCGCGCCTCAGCAGATCCCCCACAATCTGGCTCTGCGTCTGTTCTTTTGGCAATCCGGCTTCGTAAACGTGGGAGCGAAACCGCTCACTGCGCGTCACCAGCCCTTTATCGGTCATCACCTGCATCTGTTTCAACGTAGTGGTGTAGCCGCTGTCCTTTCCTAACGCTTCGTGAACTTCGCGCACAGTCGCGGGACCCAGGCGCCAGAGCGCGGCGAGAATATCCAGTTCGGCGTCAGTCGGAAGCGGAAGTTGATTTTGCTTTACGGACGGCTTTGACATACCTGAACCCACCATACTACGATCTACGTCGTATGTCAACGACAATGCTCGTATATCCCCTGGCGGGATCTCAGTTGTCCGTCGGCTTTTCTTCGATGTGATCGATCACCAGCACCGGCAGGGGCCGCTTCTGTAGTTCCATTTTGAGTCCCAGTTGCTTCTCCATTGCCTCCGGCAGCGGAATTGCGCCATTCGGGTCGGAAGCCGTTTTGCTCCCCGGCACAGATACGTTGTTCCCCTGCACTTGCCCGGCAGTGCTAAAACTCAGCGTGAAGTCGAATCCCCCGTCGAGTCCCGTCGAATCCTGCACAGGGCTGTGCACGTAGCCATTGGCGAGGTACGGCAACTGTTCCGCGAGATACGCCATCGACGCATTCGTGCAGGTCAGCAAACGCCCCAGCACCGGGTTCGTATTGCGCGGATCGACCTTCACCAGAGTCGGCGGACCTTCCTTGCAACTGGTGCGCGAAGCAGGATCGGCCATCTTCAACTTCGGCTTCGGCGCCGTCATCGTGTATGCCGATATCGGCCGGTCCTCATAGTGCACGGCGAGCTTGAACCGATCGGCGAGCAGCGCCTTCATCATCGTGAAAATTGAATCAACGTCGGCATCGCCTTCAGCCGCCATGGCATCGGGCGCTTTGGCGACAATGTCCCAGCGATCGACCTCCGCGAACTTCGGCGCGCCCACCAGCATCTCGTCCGTGACACCCCACACTTCTTCGATCATTTCCTTCAGCGTCATGCTGTGCGCGTTCAACCGCCCATTTTCCTGCAATTGAACGTCTGAGTCGCCGTGGTAATCGGGATCGGTCGGCTTGACTTCGGCCACCTCAAATTCGGTGGGAACGGGAGGTAATCCCCTTTCGATATCGGGCGGATTCGGTGTCGGCGTCCGGTTCACACGATCCACCACCACCACCGGCATCGGAAGCAACGCGGGGTCAAGCTTCAGCCCGATCTTTTCGAGCCCATCGAAGAGTGACACAATTTCCGCCCCCGCAATCGATGCGCGCACCCGGCGCGAGAATTTGAACTCGAAATCCCAACCCCCGTCGAGACCCGTCTGGTCCACCACCGGATTATCGTTGACATAGTTCCACGCGCCATCGATATTCGTCATCCGCGAAACAAACGCAGCCAGCGGCATGTTGTGGCACGTAACGTCAACGAGTTCGCCGGTATTCGTCGAATGGCAGCCTCCGTCATCAGACCCCTCTGCCTTTTTCAGGAGCGTATGCTTCGCCGCAGTCAGCGCCCATGCCGGAACAGGCTTCTTATCCTCATGCACGACCAGACCGAACCGCTCAGCTAGCAAGGCCTGCAACATCGGCTTCACGGTGGTTGCCGTCGTCCCCGCCGGAGCCTTCGCCCGGATATCGAAGCGATCCATCTCGAGCCAGTTCGGCCCACCCAGCACTTTCTTAGCGTCTACGCCGTAGGCCATACGGACCAGGTCCAGCATGGTGGCGCGCCGCAGATGGTAACGGCCACCGTGCATGAGCCCTCCGCTGACGTCGCTGGCATCGGGATTAGTGGAACGCGCGCTTGGATGAACATCGGCGAGTTCAAACTTTGCGGCGGGTTCAGCCCCCTCAGCGAACGCGGCCAGAGCGGTGAGCAGCATCAGGCCAACAACAGCACAACTATGGACCATGCAGTGACGAATCAAGGGGACATTCCTCCATTTCAGATTAATTGTCAGACGGCTTTTCTTCGATGCGATCGATCACCAGCACTGACGCCGGGCGCTTCCGCAATTCCAGTTTCAAGCCCAATTGCTTCTCCATCGCGTCCTGTACGGAGAGCGCGCCATTCGGGTCCGATGCCGAACCTGCGGCCTGAGCGAGCGCCCCGTTTCCGCGAAGCTGAGCCAGTTTGCTGAAACTCAGCGTGAAATCCCAGCCACCTTCCAGGCCCGTGGCATCCAGAACGTCGCTGTGAATGTAGCCGCTGGCGAGAAACTGCAACTGCTGCGCCAAATACGCCATCGAAACATTCGTGCACGTCAGGTACCGCCCCAGCACGGGATTGATGCCGCGCGGGTCGATTTTCACCAGAGTCGGTGGACCCTCTTTACATCCGGTGCGCGACGCGGGATCCGCCTTTTTCATTCTCGGTTTTGGCGCGGTCATCGTATAGGCCTGCACGGGCCGGTCCTCGAAGTGAACGGACAACCTGAAACGATCTGCCAGCAGGTTACGGACCATCATGAGCAGCGAATCAAAATCGGCATCACCGTCGGCCGCCATCACATCGGGAGCCTTCGCGACGATATCCCATCGGTCGGAGTCCAGGAACTTCGGCGCGTCAACAATCATTTCTTCGGTGATCCCCCACGCCCCGGCAATCAGCGATTTAAGCGTCATGCCACGGGCCTTCAGGCGACCGCCCTCCTGCAACTGAACGTCTGAGTCGTGGTAATCGGGATCGGTTGGCTTCACGTCGACCGCTTCAAATTCGGTGGGCGCCGGCGGCAGCAATTTATCGACATCGGGAGAATTGGGCGTGGGTGTCCGGTTCACACCATCCACTAACACAACGGGCGTCGGAATCATCGACGCGTCCAGCTTCAGTCCGAGCTTATCGATCGCGTCGAATAAGCTGACGATCTCGGCCCCGGCGATCGTCGTCTTCCAGCGGGCTGAATACCTCAGGTCGAAATCCCAAGCGCCTTCAAGACCGGTCTGATCCGCCACACGGTTGTCCGTGAGGTAATACCATGCTCCGTCGAGGCCGCCCATACCCGAGGCGAACGCAGCCATGGTCATGTTGCGGCACTTCACATCTACAACGTCGCCCGACCCCGAGGAATGGCAACCGCTTTCGCCCGAACCATCCGACTTCTTCATCAGCGGATGCTTGCCCGCAGTCAGCGCCCACATCGACAGGGGCTGGTTGTCGTTGTGAACAAGGAGGCCGAAGCGTTCGGTGAGCAGCGTCCGAAGCATAGGCTTCACGGCGGCTGAGTTAGTCCCGGCAGGAGCTTTGGCCCGAATGTCGAAGCGATCCAGCGCCAGCCAATTCGGCCCCCCGAGGATTGTCTTCGCATCGACGCCATAGGCAATGCGAACAAGATCCAGCATGGTGGCGCGCCGCAGATTGTAGCGGCCGCTGCGCATCATCCCACCACTCAGGTCATTTGTGTCCGAATTCAGGGAGCGCGGACTCGGATGGATATCGGCAACTTCAAATTTTGCCGCAGGTTCAGCACCCTGCCCGGAGGTAGCAAGTGCGGTTAAACCAAGCACGAGAAGTCGGCGGCAAAGCAAAATCGGCACGTTCCTAGGTCCCATGGTTAGATCCATGTTAGACGAATTTGCGGAGCGTTTTGTTAATTCTCAGACGGCTTTTCGGCGCTGTCAATCACCAGCATCTCCACAGGCCCCCTCTGTGACTCCAGCCGCAGACCAAGTTGCTCTCGCAGCGCGGTAAACAGCGACGGACTGGAGGAATCCACGCCCTGCTCCGGATCCCACTCAAACGTGAAATCGAAGTCCCCCTGCAAGCCGGTCTTGTCGATGACAGCGCGTCCCAGTTGATCTCCAAGTTTCGTGGCCAGGAGGGCCATGGGAACTTTCGTGCCCGTCATTCTGGCCGTCCCCGCGCCCTGTCGTGTATTCATTCCGATGCCCTGCGTACGGGTGCTGAGGTTAAATTTCGGACCGCCTTTATCCAGCACCAGAGCGTAGACCGACATTTCTCGGCTCTCACGGTGGACCTTCAGTTGAAATCGATCGGCAAGCAGATTCCGCAGCAGCGGCTTGATGCGATCGTAGGTGAGTTCAATCGGCGCGCTCGTCTGCGCCTGGATGTCAAACCTCTCGTTGTCGAACCACGCAGGTCCGCCGACGATCTGGGAATCCAGCACCTCATACACCGTCCGAACCAGCGTTTTCAAAGAGGCGCTGGTAACGGTCAGCTTGCCGTCCGACACGCGAAAATCGGTCTTATCCGTGCCGTTCGGGTTGGGGCGGATGGCGGCAACTTCAAAGTTCTCGGTCGCCGGTTGAGCCCAAACGCCACAGGCGATTGCGAGTGCCAAAATGCCGCAGAAAGCGATCATTCGGCCGAAACTGCGTCGCATAAGACTCAATTCTCCGTCGGTGCCTTCTCGGCCTTCTCCACCACAATCATGTCGAGCGGCAGTTTCTCCGGCTCCAGTTTGAGCCCAAGCTGCTCCTGAATCAGCGTGAAAATCGACGTCCCGAAATCGCCCTTGCTCAGCGCGGCCATCATCTCTTCCTGAGTGCCGAACAGCTTTACTGTGAAATCGTACTGCGCCTTAAGACCGCTGTTATCCACCACCGGCCGGTCCAGTTCCGCCGTGCGCATCTGCGACATGTAATCCACCAACTCCGGAATCGTGACGTTCGTGAACGAAACCGTGCCGCCGGTCATCCGCATGTTGCTTCGGCCAGGCGCCTCGGATTCCTTCAGTTGCCTCGTGCCGTTCTTGCCCACCACCAGCGCAAAAACAGGCAGCTCACGCTTCTCGATATGCAGCGTCATCTGGAACCTGTCATTGAGCAGTTTGCGCAACATCATACGCATGGATTGACTCAGAACCGGCGCTTGCTGACCGTTATTCGGCTGTGGCGGGGCTTCCGCCGCCGGAGTTCCGGCACTGGCGCCAGGCGCGGCTGCGGAAATATTAAACCGCTCGGTGCGCATCCAGTCCGGCCCGGTGATCTGGTAATCCTTCATGTCGTACGCCACCATCAGGCAATCGCGCATTGAGACGCCGGCAAAGGTAATTCGCGTGGGACTCGCCGTCATCGACTTGCGCGTACCGCCGGGGCTGGGCTTGATGGAGGCCGCATCGAACTCCGGCGCTTGCGCCTGCAAAAGACCGGACAAAGCCGCAATAATCAGGAGGTAGCGCATAACTCCAGTCTAGATGGCCCCGCGGAGCGTGGAGTATCAATTCGCCACTGGAATCTTTTCCGCGTGATCCACCACAGGAATTTCCACCTGAGACTTCTGCGGTTCCAGCCGCAGGCCCAGTTGTTCCTGCACTGCGGTAAAGATCGAGGGTCCGTTGTCCACAGTCTGCCCGCCGGGCCCCGCTCCCACATCCGGCGACCAAACGAGCGAAAAATCGAAGGTGCCCGCGACTCCTGTCTGGTCCACAACTTTGCGACCTGCGGGTCGGCCAAGCGCATTCGCCAGGCCCTGCATCGTCGAACCCTGCCCAATCAGCCGCGAGGGTGGCGCAAACAACACCGGCGATTGCTGATCTCCCTTCGACGCGCGCAACTTTACACCGCCTTTCGCGACCACCAAGGCATACACCGCGAGTTCCTTCGTCTCACGATGCGTCGCCAACCTGAACCGATCCGCCAGCGATTGCAACATGAGACGCAGCTCCGCCTGTGTTGCTTGCGGAGATGTCTTCGCCGCAATGTCGTATCGATCGGTGCTGAGCCACGCTGGCCCTGAAAGCTGCCCCGGCCCCAGGTCCCAGGCTGCGGCGATCAGCCCGCCCAGCGTCCAGTTGCCGATATTCACATTGCCGCCGATACTCGGCACGCGGAATTTACCGTTCGCAGAATCCATCATCCCGCCAGAGAAAAAAACGGCGGCATCCGGCGCTTTGCTGAGTTTCACGGAAGCGACATCAAATATGGGCGGCGCGGCGTTGAGACTTCCGACCACCATCATCGCTATGAAAGTAATCGTTGCCGTTCGCATGTTGATGGATTCGACGCCTACGTGGAGCTTCCGATAGTAAGGCCCGGTGGCAAATACAAGTATACTTGCTATACTTATTATGTGGCACACCTCAATATATACGTACCCGACGAGCTCGCTGAAACACTAAAAAAGGAAGCGCGCTCCGCAGGCGTGCCATTATCTCGTTTCATGCTGTCGCGGATGTCGTCAATCGGGCCGGGCGCGGACTGGCCTCCGGGGTTCTTCACGCAAACCTGCGGCTTCCTTACCGAAGACATCGCAGAACCCTTCGACGCGCCACCTGAACCCGTCGAATCGCTGGGCTTGGCGTGAAATCTTTCCTGCTGGATACGAACATCTGGATCGGACTCGCCAAAAGAGAACGAGGCTTGATGGACCGGCTGGCGGCACTCAAACCGGCGCAGGTATTCTGCTGCGGCGTGGTGCGCGCCGAACTGATGTTCGGAGCCCGCAAGAGCCAACAAGTGGACAAGAATCTGGACGGGTTTGAGCGACTTCTGCAACCGTTCGAGTCTGTGCCGTTCGATGACGAAACCGCATCGCACTATGGTTTAATCCGGGCCGCTCTTGAAAAGGCGGGCACACCTATCGGCGCAAATGATCTCCTGATCGGGGCGATAGCGCTGCGTCGGGACTTTGTGCTGGTGACTCGAAATCGCGGCGAGTTCGCGCGAGTGCCGGGTCTGCGCACAGAAGTTTGGTGACACCAGCAGTGGCCTTTAGTTGATTAAACGAGCCTCTTCCGCATTATCGACAACTATCACGTCCACCAGCGCATCCGGCGTCTTCCGCAGTTCCAGTCCCAGTTGTTCCTTCAGCGCTACGAAGATGTCCGGTCCATCGGGCCTCTCGGATGGCGGCGGGGGCGTCGACGCACCCGGTACATTGGGCGCGCGGTATCTGGCATATCCTGGGGCAAGCACTGGCGCGCCTACGAATCCAAGAGTGATCTCATAGACTCCCGTCAACCCCGTGTTATCAGTCACTTGTGGCAGCCTCGCAACTCCGCCGCTCGACTGCCGCACCCACATACCCAGCACTGCCGCCAATTGCGCCATCGATTCCCGCGACCTTCCCCGAGTCCATCCCCATTCTCCGGCCTGCGGTCCGCTCCAGCTCCCCAAGGTCTGCGGCCCAAGCAGGGGATAACCGTCAGGGTCTTTTTGTCCGGGAGACACCGGCGAATCGTTGACGTGGTCTTCAACCTTGTAGGGCTTCATCTTCGGACCACCGCTCGCTACCACTAGTTCGTACTCCGGGAAACTTCTTGTGTCGTGATGAAGAACTAAACGAAATCGGGCAGCCAGCAGGTTCCGAAGCATCGCCTGAAAATCTGCCATTGACGTATTCGATGGCAGAGTCGCTGTCATCGTATACCGGCGCATATTCGTATAATCGCCGATCCACTCAGGGCCGTCGATCTGGTCCGACAGTTGACGCAGTCCATAGGCCACCTCCAGCAGATCTCTCAGCGTATGGTCCGTAAGAGTGATGTGCTGCGGATCTTCGCTGCCTGGACCTCCTCGCCTGATCGCGAACCCGGCATAGGGCGCCGCTGGCGTAAGCGACGCCGATTCGAACTCAAGCTCGGGAGTTGTTGTTGCAGGCAGCCGCGGCCGCGCGGCGCCTACCTGCACCAGCAACTGATGCTGCTGTCCGCGTAAGACCGGAACTCCATAACCGCGATCGACCCATACGTGCGGCACCTGAACCTGCGCCAGCGCGCGCCTGGCCGAATCTTTGACGATACCTAAAGAGAGCGGCGCGCCAACTGCCAGGATGCCGATCCCGGCCAGTGTCAGTTTCATGCACAAGGTTATGTTCTTTTGAAACGGACTCTTCATAATGGCCTCGATTCGTTTGCCCAGATTGGAGCCGCTGATACCCGCCGCGCATACCAACGGCGATTCCAAATAGAGTTTGCAGACTGTCAGAATCCCTTCGGCGTACGCCTCGGGATCCATTCCCAGCCGCACGACTTCCGCATCGCACGCACGCTCCCGCTCCTCGACGAGCCTGGCGCCGATGAACCACACAAAGGGATGAAACCAAAAGACCGCTTCCACCAGCATGTGAATCGCGGCCGTCAGATTGTCGCGATGGCGCACGTGGCAGAGCTCATGCGCAAGAATCGCATCCAGTTGCTGGTCGTTAAGATGATTCGTTATTCCCATTGGCAGAGACATCACCGGGGCCAGAATGCCAAACACACCAGGCTCAACCCGCGATGCGGAAGAAATCAATTTGACATTCCCGCCACACCGACGGAGTGCATCGAACTCACGCCCGTCGCGTATCAGTGTTCCCGCCTGCACAACGGCCGCAACCCGCAGCCAGCGCACGAACCAGAAAATCAGAACCGCGGCGCAACCGCATATCCACACGCCAACGAGTAGCATCGGGACGATTGACCGGGCACTCGCAGCACCGGCAGGCGCGACGACAAATGTCTCCGGAACCGTAAACGGCTGGCCGACCGCATCGACTACAAGCGCCAAGCGGGGCTGCATAACAACAGGCGCGGCCGACCAGCTCAACCGATGCCCAATCTCGACAAACAATGAAAACGGGACGAGGAATTTCATTGACGCCGTCAGCCAGACCCAATACCGTGTCCGCGCATGGTTGTTCCGCAGCAGCAGCGTCAGCATCCCCGCTACCGCGGCAAAGATCGTCGATTGCAATAAATGATTCGCCAACGCCGCGTTCATACTGCTCTATCCTTTCTTCTTTGAAAGCCGCCGCAGCGTCTGCTCAGCCTCTTTCACGTCGTCCATCGTCAGCCGCCCCGACTCGATCAAATGCGCCATCACGGGTTGAGTCCGTCCGCCAAACAGACCCAACAGTTCATCGATCAGCCGACCCTGCGCCGCATTGCGCGAAACCACCGCCTCAAAGATATGGGCGTTACTGATCTTCTTCACGCGTCGCACTGCATTCTTCGCTTCCAGACGGTAAACCGTCGTCTGCACCGTCGTGTACGCAGGCCGGTCCGGCTCAGGAAATGTCTCCTGAATCTCGCGAATCGAGGCCTTCCCGTTATCCCAAAGAGCCTGCATGATCTGTAGTTCGAGTCTGGTGAATTTTGTCTTTGTCATTTCCGATCTACTATTCTTGTATGTGATTCTACGATTTCCGTGTTTCGGAGTCAACAGAAAAATTGGCTAGCCTGATCTATGCCGTTTCTTATCCGCGTCCATCGGCGGCTAAAGAGTCTTTTCTCCGTTACACTGAAAACTCATGAATGCACCCGTGCTCGTAACCCTCTTCGCCCTCCCTCTGATACTTTTCCCCGCAACGCAGAGCGACGAAACCCAATGGGAGCAACGCGCCCGAGCCATTCCCGACACGACCCGCATTCGCGCCGACGTTGAACATCTGTCTGCCGTCCCACACCTCGCCGGCACCCCAGGATCGAAGCAAGCCGCAGATTGGATCCTGGCCCAACTCCGCGAATACGGCCTTGACGCCAAAATCGAAACCTTCGAAGCGCTGCTGCCCACGCCGCAAACCCGCATTCTCGAAATGACGGCGCCAACGCAGTTCAAGGCAAAACTTCAGGAACCCGCCGTATCCATCGACCCGTCAACGTCCAACCCCGACATCATCCCCCCGTACAACGCGTATTCCGGCGATGGCGACGTCACCGCGCCACTCGTCTACGCCAATTACGGCCTGCCCGCCGATTACGACACGCTCAAAGAGAAAGGCATCGACGTCCGCGGCAAGATCGTCATTGTGCGCTACGGCGGCAGCTTTCGCGGCGTGAAACCCCGCGTCGCCTACGAACACGGCGCGGTCGGCTGCATCATCTATTCCGATCCGCGCGATGACGGCTATTTCCAGGGCGACGGATTCCCCAAAGGCCCCTATCGCCCCGCCGATGGCGTGCAGCGCGGCAGTGTGCTCGATCTCGGCGTGCAGCCCGGCGACCCGCTTTCTCCCGGTTGGGCTTCCGAACCTGGCTCAAAGCGCCTCGCACTTGCCGAAGCGACCACCATCCAGCAAATCCCCGTGCTGCCGATTTCCTACGCCGACGCCACACCACTGCTGAGCGCCTTGGATGGTCCGGTCGCGCCCGAAGCCTGGCGTGGCGCGCTGCCCTTCACCTATCACCTGGGCCCTGCTGCCATGGTGCATCTTAAAGTGACGATGAATAACGCAACGCGCCCGCTCTACAACGTCATCGCGCGCATCCCCGGCAGCGAGTTCCCCGATGAGTGGGTGCTCTACGGCAATCATCACGACGCCTGGGTGGATGGCGCCGACGATCCAATTTCGAGCGCCGGGCCGCTGCTAGAATCCGCCCGCGCGCTCGCCGAACTTTCGCGCCAGGGCTGGAAGCCGAAACGCACCATTCTGTTTGCCTTCTGGGATGCCGAAGAGTTCGGCCTCATAGGCTCCACCGAGTGGATGGAGAAGCACTCCGATGAGCTCAATCGAAAGCTGGCAGTTTATATCAACGCCGATACGAGTGGCAAAGGTGTTTTAGACGCGGGCGGCTCACCCGCTCTCGAAGACACGGTGCGTGAAATCGCGCGCGATGTGAAAGATCCTGTCAGCGGCAAGTCCGTGCTGGATACATACCTGGCGAAAGTCGCTAAAAATGCTCCGACCAAACCGGCCGAGTTTCATCTCTCGCCGCTCGGCTCCGGTTCCGACTTCACGCCATTCCTGCAGCATCTCGGCGTCGCGTCACTGAACCTGGGCTTCGAGACTGAATCGGGCGGAGGAGTCTATCATTCGGCCTACGACGATTTCTACTGGTACAGCCATTTCGAAGATACTGATTTCATTTACGGCCGCGCGCTTGCGCAATTGAATGCCACCATCCTCATGCGACTCGCCGATGCGCCTGTACTGCCGTTTACATTCAGCCAGTTCGCGACCTCTGTTACGACGTATCTTGACGAAATCGCCAGGCTCGGAAATGCCAAAACCGGAAATGCCACGAAGCTGAATCTCGACGCGGTTCGCCATGCCAACACACAGGTTGCGCAGGCAGCCGCGGAACTTGCCAAAGCTTACGCCCGCGCACAGGGCAAACTGTCCACCGCCCGGCCGGCTCAACTCACCGCCATCAACCGGCTCTTCATCGACAGCGAACGCGATCTCACTCTCGATCCTGGTCTGCCCGGTCGCCCCTGGTACCGCCATCGCATCTACGCGCCTGGACGCTACACCGGCTACGCGGTGAAGACGTTGCCTGGAATACGCGAGGCCTTGGAAGCCAACAAGCAGGAAGAAGCCGCGGAACAGGCGAAACAAGTCGCGCAGGTTTTGCAGACGCTTGCCGCGCATCTCAACCAGGCCGCTAAGCTCTTAGGCAAACTTTAGCCCAATGGAAATAGCCGACTCCCACGTACACTTCTTCTCCCCCGCCTTTTTCCGTTCGCTCGCCGATCAGAAAAAGGCGCCGGAAGTCGGCGGCCTGCTCGGCTGGGATATACCAGAAACACCCGAGTCGCTCGCCGATCGCTGGGTCGCCGAAATGAATCGTCACAACGTGACGCGAGCCATGCTCATCGCCAGCATCCCGAATGATTCTGCCTCAGTCAATGCGGCCGTTGCGCGCTATCCCGATCGCTTCAGTTCCGTGAGCATGTTCAACCCCCTGCTCCCGGACGCGCTGGACAACGTCCCGCAGGGAATCTTCCTCTTCCCTGCCATGCACCGTTACTCCCTGCATGACGATCGTGCGCGAGCCGTGATCGCGCAGGCCAAACTGGTCTATGTCCACTGCGGCGTGCTGAGCGTAGGCTTTCGCAAGAAACTGGGTCTGCCCTCGCCATTCGACGTAAGCTACTCGAATCCCATCGACCTGCACGCCATCGCACTCGAATTTCCGGACATTCGCTTCGTGATTCCACATTTCGGCGCCGGCTACTTTCGCGAAGCCCTTATGGTGGCGGACCTCTGCCCCAACGTCTTCCTCGATACTTCCAGTTCCAACAGCTGGATAAAATATCAACCGCAGGCCATCACACTCGCCGACGTTTTCAGGCGCGCGCTCGACGTCATCGGACCAAACCGCATCCTCTTCGGTTCCGACTCCTCCTGGTTCCCCCGCGGCTGGGTCCAGGGGGTGCATGACTTACAGCTACAGGCACTTCAGTCCGCCAGCGTTAATCCCGAAATGATACGCGCAATCATGAGCGAGAATCTGAAGGCATTGATCTCCGTTATTTCCGCGAAATAACCGGAGAAGATTTTCTTCTGCCTGCACTATCTGTGATGCCAGGTAACTGGACCATCCCATCGTTCTGGCCGCAGCGCCATGAGGCTTGTGTCGTCGACAATGGCCTGGGCCGCCCCGGTAAGGAGATTCTGCGCTTTCCACTCGCCGCTTCCGGACGTTTGGCAGTGATAGACGTGGAGTTCCAACCCGGCGTCAACATGCGGATATTCGAGCCGCGCGACTTCGAAGCCCTTCGCGAGTACGCACCAGAGTCTCTGGCACTCCCCTTGAGCGAAGCACTTTCGATTGCCGATTACAAAATGCGCGGGCTGCTGGACCTTCCGAGTTTGAGATTTGCGATGGTCGTTCTCTCATCTCTGGACTCGCGCGGCGATGGACCTATGGCGGATCACCATCGCGACCTGCTGTGGAAGGCATTCGGCATCCCGGTCTTCGAGCAACTGCGGGACTGGAGTGGCACTGTCATCGCGCGCGAGTGCGAAGTGCACGATGGACTTCATTTCGACTCGGCTTCCGTAACGGCCCAGGCTGTGTCCAGAGAGCTAATCGTCGCTACGATGCCGTCCGGTTTTTCAGCAGACCTGACAACCGAACAATGCGACTGTGGCCTGGAAACAGCACGCCTTCGCAACTTCCGCCCGGTAGCCGCCAAATTTCGCACCGCAGCCGCTTGACGATCGACGGGCCGACATCTGGAAACATGAGCGGTCATTGGGCCATTTGTCATAGAATATGTACGATCATTCGAAATGCGAATCGTACGTCCGATTTTCGTGACCGTCCTGCTGTGTCCCTGCGCCGTTTCATGGCTTTGGGCTCAATCAGCGGAGGTCACGACCAAGGAAGCGCCCTTCACCTTCAAATCGGGGGTCAATTTGGTACCTGTGCCGGTCGTCGTGCGGGATTCCGCCGGCCATGCGATCGGCAATCTCGACCGAGACGATTTCCAGTTGTTCGATAATGGCAAGCCGCAGATGATTTCGAGGTTCACGCTCGAAAAGGCGGAAACCCCCGATGCCTCCAGGAC
>CAIKAS010000328.1 GCA_903825445.1 uncultured Acidobacteriia bacterium | reverse complement strand
TTGCCGGTGCCGGGGGCGCCACGAATGAGTCGCATGGGAATAAGGTAGCAGGCGACGAGGTGGAATGGGTGGGTTTGGGGTGCCTCAACAGGGGGCAAAAGTGGCGTTGTGAAGCCAATATGCGACCTGAAATGGGTTCTCCGGGGGCGTTTGGCTGGACGCTTTTTATTGATTCTATTGGAGTTAATTGGGTTCGTCTGACACAGCGCATTGTTCGTGCAGGAAAACGGGTTTTGAGTGGTCGTGAGCATGTGTCCAATCAGAGGGTAGCGGAGGGACGAAGAAACGGGGGTGAGACGACGGGCACAGAACGTCGCAAATGTATGAATTTAAATTGGATACATTTTTTGATACACGCGGTGACTGAAGTCAGCAACAATCCTGCGTTATATGGCGCAGCCGGGCATTTAGACGCACACCATGGCCTCTCGAAAAAAGGGGGTAAGGTCTACTTTTTCAAGCATTTTGACGAATTTTCGTTTGGCCCGCCGCATGCATCTTTGGGGACAGGCCGAACCAGGGATCTGTGGGCCGAGGAAAGGTGTGGAGAATGAAAACCATCGCTAAAAGAATAGGACACCGACTGACGGTAAGGACGTGCTGGTTGATAATTCTCGCCGCCATCGCCCTCTCTATGGCCGGTGCGGGAAAGAGCCCGTACAGCGCTACGAATAAGATGGCGTACAAGACGGACGCCACGCTGGCATTTCCGGGAGCTTCCGGACTGACGATCACCATTAAATCCGCTTCCATCGCGTCAAACGGAACGATTACGGTGAACTACAGCCTGGCCGATAGTTCGGGGTTGCCGCTGGACTCGACGGGTGCAACCACTACGGGAACGATCTCGCTGAGCTATGTAGTGGCGTACATTCCGAATAATGGTGAGCAGTATACGTCTTACATCACCTCGACATCGACTGGGACAGCAGGGACGTTTTCTGTGGCCGCCAAGGATTCCGGTGGTGTGCTGACGGCACTGGGCGGCGGTCAATATACTTACGTATTCGGCAACAAGGCGCCGGCAACGTTTGATGCGACAGCGACCCACACTATCGGCATCTACGGCTCGCGCTCACTGACGACATACGGGATCCCGAACGACTACGCTTCGACAACGTTTAATTTTGTACCGAACGGCGCCAAAGTGACCCACGTGCGCGACCTGATTGAAACGGCATCGTGCGACACCTGCCACGATCAGCTTTCGTTCCATGGCGGCACACGCCGTCAGGTGGCGCTTTGCATCATGTGCCATCAGCCCCAATCCACAGACCCGACAACGGGCAACACGGTCGACTTCAAGGTCATGATCCACAAGCTGCACCTTGGTTCGCAACTGCCAAGCGTACTGGCGGGCGGCAGTTATCTTATCGGAACCACGAATTTTTCCACCGTAGTTTATCCGGCGACCAGCACAGCTTCAGACTCAGGCGCATCGTACGGCTTCCGTTGCGAAACCTGCCACAGCCAGACGACAGGCGCGGCACAGGCTGCGCTATATAAGACCAACCCGACGCGCGCGGCGTGCGGAAGCTGCCATGACAACGTGAATTTCGCAACAGGCGTCAACCACCCCGGCGGCTTCCAGGCGGACGATACACAGTGCGCCAATTGCCATGTGCCTCAGGGTGAGACCCCATTCGATGCCTCCGTTGTGGGCGCGCATTTCGTACCGGAAGATGCGGTTCCGGGGAGCGCATTCCCACTGCTCGGCGGCGTCCAGATTACTCTGAACAGCGTTGCCAACGGCGTTGCAGGCAAGGCTCCGACAATCAACTTCACATTGCAGGATGGCAATGGCAAGCCGCTGCCCTACTCCGCAATGTCTTCACTGACTTTCGTGATGGCGGGTCCGACCACCGACTACGGCTTCACGAACTTCGGCGTCTCGACCACGCCTGGCTACGTAACGGAAAGCGCCAGCGCCACTACTGTAACGTGCTCGGCGGCCAGTGTCTGTACCTACACGTTCACGCACGTGATTCCGGCGAACGCTACCGGAAGCTATGCGATCAGCTTCTATGGATCGCGGACAGCGGAAGTACTGCTTGCGGGGACAACCTCCCAACAGACTGTTACCGAGAGCCCGTTTAATAACGTAATCTACTTCTCCGTGGACGGCACTCCGGTCGTGGCGCGCCGCAAGGTTGTGCAGGTTTCCAACTGCAACAACTGCCATGTTTCGCTCGAACTGCACGGCGGATCGCGCCGCAACACGGACCTGTGCATTATGTGCCACAATCCGGCAAACACCGATTTCACACAACGGCCGAGTGCGACTACAGTGTCGGAACGGACGAAGCCAAATCTGGGAATCGATTTCAACCTTTTGGTGCACCGGATTCACACCGGCACGAACCTGCCTGCGATGGGCGCAAGCTACACAGTGATTGGCTACCAGGGCAGCGTGAACGATTTCACGACAGTGCTCTATCCGGCGATGAACCCGCAAGGAAACCCGCTGAGCCTTTCGAATTGCGAAATGTGCCACGTCAGCAACAGCGAGCAGACTCTTCCGCTGGGGCTGAATGCGACCACGAACGGACAGGCATACATCAATCCGGCACCGGCTATCACGGCGGCCTGCACGGGTTGCCATGCAGACGAGCCGACTTCTTCACACGCGCTGGCCAATACGACCAGCCTGGGTGAAGCCTGCACTGTTTGCCACAGCAGCACGACGGTCAATGGCATTACGCCTCCGTATGCGGTATCGTCTGTGCATGCTCTTTACTAGAACGAAGTAACAGACTGAACTCTGGCGCCGCGGTTCCCTGAGGGGATCGCGGCGTTGGTGCGTTTGGGGGGATTTCGCGTTGCCAGGGTTTCACGCAGAGGGCGCAGAGATCGCAGAGAGGATTTTTGTGCGAAGATGGCTGCGTGAGTAAACCGATTTCTATGACACGCCGGCAGTTGCTGGCGGCAGCTGTGGGCACGGCGGCTTTTCAGGAGGCGTTGGCGGAGGTTGCGCCTAATGGGTCGGCGGGAGTTGACCGCATTACTATTTTGCCGGGCAAGACTTATCTGCGGGGCTGGGCTGGTTATGGGGATCCTCCACGGTCCGGGCAGCCTCGGCCGCGTGCGGGAACGCCGGCTACGCCTGTGCCTGCGGGTCCGGCGATTACCAGTTTGTGGAGCAAAGAGTCAGGTCCGGGGACGGTGGAGTTCGGCGATGCCAAGTCGCTGATTACTACGGCCTCGTTCACTACGCCGGGCACTTACGTGCTGCGGCTTACTGTGGATAACGGCGAGGCTAAGAACGCGTCGACTGTACGGGTGCTGGTGGATACGGCTCCGCCTCCGAAGCAGCTGACTGCCGTTTATCCGCGCAGTTTCAAGATCAACAGCCCGCTTTGGAATGCCCGCGCGAAGGCACTGATTGTTAGCTGGATACCGCACTGCATCGACCAGATCAACCGTACAGATCTGACGCAGGGGCCGGGGGGAATCGATAACTTTGTGGAAGCCGGGAAAGCCCTGCGCGGTGAATCGCACGGCGCGCACAAGGGCTACGTATTCTCCAACGCGTGGGTACACCAGACCGTAGAGGCGATGAGCATCGCGCTTATGATCGACGCGCAGGGCGATGCCGACATTCTGAAGGCTCACGCGAAGATGCGCGCGACTCTCGACGACTGGATTCCGAAGATCCTGGCGGCGCAGGAGCCTGATGGGTATCTGCAGACGGCGTTCACGCTGCCGCGCGTAGACGATAAGGGCAATATTACGTCCGGTCCATTTGCGCACTGGGAACGGCGGGGCGATCACGAAGGGTACACGGGCGGTTACTTCCTGGAATCGGCCATCAATCATTATCAGATGACTGACAAAAAGGACGCTCGGCTCTACAATGCCGCGAAGAAGCTGGCTGATTGCTGGCATGCGAATTTGGGTCCTGCGCCGAAGAAGGCCTGGTATGACGGGCATCAGGAGATGGAGCAGGCATTGGTGCGTTTCGGCCGGTTCGTGAACGGCGTGGAAGGCGAGGGCAAGGGCGATCGCTATATCCAACTGGCGAAGTTCCTGCTGGATTGCCGGTCGGTGGCGGCGCGGAATGACCGTGAACGCAGCGAGTACGACCAGAGCCACGTGCCGGTGAAGGAACAGTACGAAGTGGTGGGGCACGCGGTGCGCGCGATGTACAACGCTTCCGGCATGGCGGATGTGGCGGTGGAGACGCACGATCCGGACTACATCAGCGCGGTGAAATCGCAGTGGGATAACCTGGTGAACCGCAAGTTCTATGTAACGGGGGGCGTGGGCAGCGGCGAGACGTCGGAAGGCTTTGGGCCGGACTATTCGCTAAGGAACCAGTCGTATTGCGAATCGTGCTCCAGCTGTGGCGAGATCTTTTTCCAATGGAAGATGAATCTGGCGTATCACGATTCGAAGTACGCGGATCTGTATGAGCAGACTATGTACAACGCGTTGCTGGGCGGCACGGATCTGGCGGGCGAGAATTTCTATTACACGAATCCGCTGGACGCCAATGCGGGGCGCGCGCCGTGGCACACCTGCCCTTGCTGCGTGGGAAATATTCCGCGCACTCTGCTGATGATGCCGACCTGGGCTTATGCAACGAGTCCGGACGGGATCTACGTGAATCTTTTCGTAGGCAGCACGATCACGCTGCAGAACATTGCGGGCACGGATGTGGAGATGGTGCAGGACACCGAGTATCCGTGGAAGGGCAAAGTGGCGATGACGGTGAATCCGAAGGCGGCGAGTCGGTTCAGTGTTCGGATCCGGATGCCGAACCGCGATGTGAGCACGCTGTACCGGAGTTCGCCGGAGGCTAACGGGATGGGGGCGATCACGGTGAACGGGGCGGTGGTGAAAGCGGTGGTGGAAAACGGGTACGCTGTAATTACGCGCAGCTGGAAGGCTGGGGACCGCATCGATTTCACGGTGCCGATGAAGATCCAGCGTGTGCGTGCCAGTGACAAGATTGAGGCAGCGCGAGGCAAGGTTGCGCTGCGGTATGGTCCGCTGATGTACAACATTGAGCGAGTGGATCAGGACATCACGAAGACGCTGGATGCGAACGCGCCGCTGACGACGGAGTGGCGCGGGGATCTGCTGGGCGGGGTGATGGTGATTCGCGGGAAGTTCACGGATGGGTCGGCGATGATGGCTGTTCCGAATTATGCGCGGACGAATCGGGATAAGGGGCTGCAGGTGGAGGGGGCGTTGGGTGTTGGGGCGGATGGGGCGGTGCGGCCGGCGCAACGGGTGGCTACGTCGGTGGTGTGGATGCGGGAGGGGTAGGTCGGGGGTTTGTGTGGGATCGGGGAGATGGATTTCACGCAGATGCCGCAGAGTTTTCGCAGACGGACGCAGAGAAGAGCGTAAGACAGGTTGGGGTGGATTTAGGGTGGCGGAGCGGGAAGTGCCGGCTGCGGGCAGGAATGCCCGCGGCCCAAGGTCTAAAGGCGAGCCTTGCGCCGCAGCAAGGGGATCACCCGTTCCAGTTCGTTTCCAAAATCGTCGTAAAGGCGTCGCAGCGCCCGGCAGGCCTCGTCCCGGTGCCCGGGGTAGTCTCTCATGAAGTTCGCGTCTGCGAGCGCCATGCTGATTTGTCCCTTGGTATCGAAGGCCTGGATCGTGAAGGCGTTCGTCTTGCTGAATAGCGCGCGGCAGTCGGGTTCCTCGCGGAGGTCGTGCAAGCGATCTGTAATCTGCCCCTGATACCGCTCGCGCTCGAACATGGCACGCAGATTCTTCCGGACGGCATCCGCCGACTGCCCCTCGCGCGTTGTGTCGGAGATTTCGTTCATCCAGTTCGCGAGGCTCTCCCTGAGCTTCAGGCAGGCATCGCAGGCGGCTCTTGCCCGATCCGTTTCCTGCTGCTGCTTCGCCAGTCGTCGCGAAAAGTAGTAACCAAGGATCGCGCCGATAATCGTGCTCCCGGCCGCTATTGCAATTTCGATGCGTGTCGAATCCATACGAGGCAATATACCGCTTTCTTGCAGGAGCCGTCCAGGAACGCTGTGCCTTCAGATGAGATAAAAACCCGGCACGGAAAACGCGTATACTGTAATGCCATGAGGAACTACAAGCTCATCGCTTTCGCATTTCTTGGCGTAACCTTGCAGGCGCAGAAGGTTTCGTATCCGGCTATGGCCCCGATCGCTCAGTATCTGATGGCGGACGAGAAGGCGGAGATCGCGCTGGCGCGCAGTGCTGCTCCAGCTTCCGTTTCGGGTGGAGCAGAAGTGACGGTGCTGGGCCGCACGGGATACAAGACTGCAGTGAAAGGGAGCAATGGTTTTGTCTGTATCGTGGAACGATCGTGGGGCGCTGCTACGGATCAACCGGAATTCTGGAATCCCAAGATTCGCGGTGTGATTTGCTTTAATCCGGCGTCCGCAAGAACCTTTTTGCCGATCTATCTGATGAAGACCAAACTTGTGCTGGCGGGTAAATCCAAAAAGGAGATCGTGCAGGCGACCGCATCGGCACTGGATAAGAAAGAAC
Source organism: uncultured Acidobacteriia bacterium (assembly GCA_903825445.1). GTDB lineage: Bacteria > Acidobacteriota > Terriglobia > Bryobacterales > Bryobacteraceae > BOG-234. Next base: position 10,185 of record CAIKAS010000328.1, on the reverse strand, counting down.
TGCCGGCGCTGGAGCCGGGTGCGATGTGCTACATGTTGTCGAAACAACAGTATCTGACCGATGAGGGGAAGAACTGGCATCCGCATCTGATGTTTTTCGTTCCGGGCGATGCGACGAAAAGCTGGGGAGCCAATGTGAAGGGCTCGCCGATTCTGGCGGCGGACGATCCTGAAGAGCGGGTGACTATCATGATGGTGCCGGTTGGCACGTGGTCCGATGGGACGATGGCTCCGCCGATGACTGACATGCAATAGGGACGACAGGAAATGCCTGGCGGGGTTTGTTTGCCTTCATCGGAAATGGGCAGATCACCAATCTGCCCGGCATTGAGGCCGCCCGAAAGCCGGCCGGCGGGCAGGATTGCCCGCCCCCCAAGGCTGCGCCTAAGTATTAACTACGGCGGACAAACCGGATTGCAGATACGCCAAGCAGACCGAAGCCCATCAGGAAAATCGCGGCGGGTTCGGGTGCGCTTGCCGCGGTTAAAGTGACATCCCCGCTGATGGATGTGAGTTGAAAGAACCCGGAGTCCGTTGCGAAAGCGTTCCCCGTGATGGCACCGGAGTCCGTGATCGGTCCGATTGTAGTTTGCAGATTGTAACTGCTGAAGGCTGGATCGTCTGTGTCTAAGATATCCGGACCGGGGCTTGCCGCCGTGCCTGAAGCCAAACCTACTGAGGGACCGGGCTGGTAATCAAACAGATGGTACGGTCCGGCAAGGGTATCGCTCATTGACCCCACCTGCACAGTGGCTGAGGTCGCATCGGCCACCCATATCTGGAAGATCGGTTCGTAAACGGTGGAAGGATCGGCGGTAAACGTCAGAGTAACCTGGGAATCGGTGAAATCCTGACCATCCAGCGAGCCACTGCCGATAACCGATTCCGTGTAGGCAATTGCATCAGCGCGGGCATGGCCGGCTCCAGCGAAAAGGGCCAGTGTGGCAGTGGCTAAAACCGACGATATTCTGTTCATTTCCCTGTCCTCCTTTTGTAGGTCTTGTTTTAGACAGGCACTGGCTTACAAGCGCTGATAATAGCCCTAACCTGGACCAATGTACCCAAAAAACGAGTACTATTGCGTTTTAGAGAGAAAAGGCTATACTTGCCTTTGGCCTCTCGCATCCTGTGCGGAACCGCCAACGCAGGAATATGCGAAGGACGGTTTTATGCTGGCAAAAAGACGGATTTCTATCTGCGGCGTCGCCATCGCCGCACTTCTTGGCGCGGTAGTTGCACAACCGGCATTCGCGGCAACAGTCGGAGTGCAGAATATCGGACTGGAGAATACATGGTGCATCAATCCTCCGGCCGATTCCTCGGTTTGTGGAACAACCGGGCTGGTGCAGTCGGGCCCCATCACAAATTCGGTCAGTAATACGTACTCGCCTAGCCCTCCGACGACATTCTCCGGGAGCATGACCGAAACGTCTTCTTACGGCGTATTGTCTGCGTCAGGAACCGCTACAGTTACCAACAGCGCAGTCGCGGGCTCGCTGGGCTTTCTGGAACCGTATTTTAGCGACCCTGCCGATGGGGTTCCGGTGGCGTTGTACCAGGATCTCCTTACGATAACCGGCACAGGGCCGGTCAGTATTCAGTTCAGCGAAGTCTTGACCGCCAGCGACACGCATACTGCGAACGCTAACGTTTCCATAGCCGATCAGTTAAGCGTGAGCGGCGGCAGTTCCATTTGGAATGTTGACCTCACCAACACGGGAAGCGAAACGACCACGTTGACATTCAACCCGGGAGACCAGGTTTCGGTCATCGGGGAGCTTTTAGCCGGGGGAGGCGTCTACGCGCCGGACCTCGCGCCGCCAATGATAACGGCTAGTTTCAGCTATGATCTCTCCGATCCGCTTTATCTGGATGTGCTAACGCCGGGCGGCGGCTACACGGCTGCAAGCGGAACTGTTTATGGCACTCTCAATTCCGCACCCGAGCCTGGTTCGTTCCTTTTGCTGTGTGTCGGGATGATCGGCCTTGCCGCCGTTGTCCGTTCCCGCAGGCATCTCTGTACGCGGGATGCTCGCTGATCATGCGATAGCGTCCGTTGCCCGCCGGAGATTCTAGCGAGCCCTTGCGGAGTACTTGTTGGGCGCGCCGGGCGTGGGAACGTCGCTCGTGACCGGCGATCCTGCGGCGTGCGTTTTCGCTAATACGCCGGTGAGGGTGATGCCCGAGCCCGCGACTGGTGCACCGACTGCGTGAGAAAGAGTTAGTGGCGCGACGGTGATGGTGGCACCGCCGCCTCTGCCTCCTCCAGTGATGGAGATGACACTCGCCGTTTCGTGGTTCGCGCCTGTGTCAAGTCCTATCGACTGACCTGCGCTGAAACCTATCGCACTGGCAACCGGAATTACGGTCGCACCTGCGCTGGTGGCGGCACTTACTGTGGTGGCGCCTGCCGTGCCAACTGTCGCGATGACAGCGGTCTCCAGGTTGGCGTTCGTATCGAGCGTAATTGTTTGGCCTGCGGCAAAGTCGGCCACGCTGGCAACCTTGATGTTAGTCGCGCCAGCAGGGGAAGCCGTCGACAAGATGGTGGCGGGCTGCAATTGGAAATCGGTGCAATTGCTATCGGTATCGAGACCATCGGGGAAGCGGCCGGCGCTCCTGTTGGGCGCGAGGGCTGAAGCGTTGGGGCCGAAGCCACCGGCGGGACCGGGCGAAGTCACACGGCAACCACTCTGTCCGGTTCCGGAAGCTGCCTGGTAACCTTTGGCAGCCCATGGGTCGACGAGGAGCCCGTAGTTGAGACTGTCGACGACCAGACCAGCGGCGTCACGGAGGACCGTGCTGCCAGCGGCGGTGGACAGGGCGGGGCCTCCGAACCACTGGTTGGGCGCGTGCGTTCCCTGATAGCCCGCGGTGGTGACCGTGGCGTCGCGCACAGCAGCGTCGATTGCGTGCTCCTTGCTGAGGGGGCGGTCCAGCGTGATGCCTGCGCCGAGCGCCAGGACGGGTTCGTTACTCGAATGGGCGAAGGCCGTGGCCGGGGCGAAGGTGATCCCGGTTCCTCTATCACTGAAGGGAAGGTTGGCAGCGTGGTTGAACTTCAGCGGGGCGGCGAGGTCGAGGCCGGTGCCTGGATCTACGACATTGTCGCCAGTGAGATGCGCGTGGGTGAGGGCTGGCGTGAAGTCGATCACAGGGGCATTGCTGACGTCAGCGATGGTCACGGTTTCGCGGTTGGCGGGGGTGCCAACGATTAGTTTGTCGCCCACAGCGAAAGGAACGGGGGCCTGAACTCCTGGCTGAGCGCCACGACCTGGTCCGTTCATCGGGCGGATTCTGATGCTGGTGGCGCCGATGCCCGCATCTGCGGTGAGCGCGGTGCGGGTTGACTGCTTGCCGACGCGGGTGACGGTGACGGTTTCGATTCCATGGCCGACGCTGTCGACATCCAGCCGGATTTTGTCACCCACCGAGATGTTGGCGACGGCGGTCACTTTGATGTTCGATGAACCGGCGGGCGCGTCTGCTGCGAGCAGAGCCTGGGTGCCGGGCTTACCGACAGCGGTCACCGTAGCTACTTCATAGCGTTCGACGTCTCTACCGACGGCAGGGAAGGTGGCGCCATAGCCGATGGCGATTTTCTCGCCGACCGCGAAACCGGCGATGCTGGTGACCGGAACGCTGGTTGAGCCGGCGGGGATGGTGATCACGGGGCCCTCTGGAAGAGGTTGCCAGAGCGTGGTGGCGGGACCGGCGGGAGTGCCGAGAGCTGCAACCTTACGTGTTTCGGCAGCGGAACCGGCGTCGATGTCGATGTTATCGCCGATCGAGATGCCCGTCGTGTTCCTGACATTGATTGCGGCATCGCCGGCGCGCGACTGGACGGCCAGCCCGGAATTGGAGAGGCCCAGCAGATAGAAGCCATGGGAGGCGAGCTTTGTCCCGGCGGGAATCTTCACGTTTGAGAAGATGGCCTGCTGAGTGGCGTGTTCGGTGAGTGCCCAGTTGGAGATGTCGACGTCGCGGGCACCCGCATTGTAGAGTTCGATGAATGAGTTCGTCGGGTTGGAAGGGGAACCGTCGCTCACGCGAAATTCGTTGATCTTTACAGGGCTGACGTTCCGTATCTTTTCAGTGCTGGTCTCGGATTGCGTCTTGCCAGCAGTCGTCCAACGGGCATTGCCGACGAGGTCGCCGTTGAAAGCCGTCGGGCCTGAAGTGACCTTGAAGGTTGCGCTCACGCTGGCACCGGGGGCGATGGGAGCAGGGAAAGTTTTCGATGTTTGAGTTGTCCCGGTGATGGTGGCGGTCCACTGCCTGGGCGCGGTAATGCTCAACTGGACACCGGTCGCAGGCGCTCCGGTGGTGTTGGTGAAAGTCAGGGTTGTCTCCTGCGCGGAACCGGGCGAGAAGGTCTGAAGGCCGGTTGGAGTGGCGACTGCCGACGCGGGCGCCAGGCTGAGCCGCTGAACATCATACCGGGCAGCCACAACGTTGGCCTGCACCAGCTGGTCGGTGGCATCCTTCGGGAAGGTGCCCGCAGCTGTCATCGCACCTTCATAGAACGTACCCTGCGAGCCGACGCTGTTATCGCCGCCGTTGCCGAGCAGAATGGCACCTTGTTTTCGCATCGGATCATATGTTGAGTTGACGCGCGGGCCATTGAACATGACCGAGAGGGCGCCGCGCTGCGCGTCACCTCCCATGGAGGTCCAATGGTGAGGCTCGCCTTTGGCGATTCCGGTCACGAAGCGCCAGGTGATATTGGGCAGGCTGTCGCAGAGCTTCGATCCATCCTTAGTAACGCAGCCGACGAGATTGTTCTCCTGATCGGTCATGACCCATGGGCCTGGCTGGTTGCCGTGATACCAGGCGGTGGCATCGCCGTAGTAGGTGGTCTCCATGGTGCCGTTGTCGTCGTCGCGACTATCGATCTCGGCGTTGCCGTAGTCGAAACAGCAGCCAGAGTTGTAGTGCTTGCCGTTGATGACCCAGTACTGGCCCTCGGCCTGATCGTCGACCGCGGTGCCCTTGACGTCATTCTGGCGGAGGCCCATGCCGGGCGAGATGAAAACGCCGTAGGCTTTGTGGCCCATGATTGTGATGGGCGCCATGTCGGCAATGGGGAGGTTGTTGAAGCCACCCATGGCCGGACCGCTGAAGCCACCGCGAGGCGCCTGAGTCAGGTCGTTGTGTTTGGGGGATTGGTCGTAGATGGTGGTGATCCAGCAGATGGTGTTGGCGCAGAATGCGTCCTGCGCGGCGGCGTCGGCGTAACCACCGGCAGTGGGGGACGGGGAATCGGCGGGCGGGATGACGCCGATGTTGAGAGTCTTGCCGTCCGACTGGCGGAGGACCTGATAGAGCGGGCCGTTATAGGCGGCGTAGAGCGCGCGGGTTGTACTATGGGCCGCAACGCAGGGGGCTCCCGCGGCGGCATAGATGTCACACGGGCCCTGCGGACGGGGAGGCGCTGCCGATGCCGGTGCAGCGACCGTCAACGTGATGCCGAACAGTGTGAGCGCGAATGCGGGCGCGTGAAGTTTGATTTTCATGTCTGTCTATTCCTCTATTGCTGTATTCCCGTATCCCAGGTTCTCACCTAGTAAATCACATCCTCTGTTAGAATCAGGCCATGGCGCTGATAGACGAAATCCGGATGGACCGGTCTATAATCACTGTCGTCACTACCGAAACACTTCCGATGCCAAAGAATACTGGAAGACCCGTACGATGGAAGAGCGTCTCGAGGCGCTGGAACTTACCCGGCAGATCCTGAATGGCTACGACCCGGATACCACGCGCTTTCAAAGAGTTCTTGAAGTTGCTCGATGCCCATAGGGCACGATATCTTCTGATCAGTGGTTACGCCGTAAACGCCTTTGGCTACGTCAGAAATACTGTCGATATGGATGTCTGGATCGCGGTCGACGCGGATAATCAGCAGCGAGTTCTTCAGGCAATTCGTGATTTCGCCTTCCCGTCCGCTCCTGACGACCTTCTCCTTGAGGATGACGCAAATGGTGCGCATGGGACAGCCGCCGCTGCGTATCGAAGTGCTTAAGAAGATCTCAGGCGTGGAGTTTGAGGACTGCTGGCTGCGGCGGGTGGTCATCGACGACGACGACCTGAGAATTCCGGCCATTTCTCTCGAAGATTTGAAACGCAACAAGGTTGCCTCCGGACGAAAGAAAGATTTGTTGGACGTGGACGAATTATCCTGACGCTGTAATCGGGGCCCTTGTAGCGCCAATCGCAATGACGCATCGTACGGGTGAAACGGTCATCCACAGGGGGATGATTGTGCCAAAATGGGTGCTGTATTTTTCGCGGGCAGACAAATGAGAAGACAACTGCTTTGGATGGCGGTCGCCACGAGTCTCGGCTTTTTCTGCATTGCGCCCGGTTCCGGCCTGCGCGGGCAGGCCAAGACTGAGACGAGCGCTGAACAAGAGGCTCGCAACCAGATCGGAAAGTTTACGCAAAACCAGGTGCAGGGAGCGATGCCTGGCCCTAATCACACGCTGGCAGACACGAAGCACGCTTTGCTGACGGCCGACGCGATATTCGCGGCCTATGTTAAGGTTCCGCTGCTCAGCCCGCCGCGTGGTTTCGAATTGATGCACAACTCCAACGCCGATGCCCGGAACACGCCGCGCGGCTGGCCGATCCCGGCAGGCTCGGGATTCATCATGCTGGCCTACGACAGCAAGCATCGGTTGCCCACCGGCCGCTTTGCGATAGAAGGAGAAGGGCCGGTGCTGGGCGGCTTCGCTATGAACACGATCGACTGCGATAATCGCGCGGACGAAAAGAACCTGGGCGCGGATGAGAAGGGTCCGTTCTATTTGATGGCGAAGCAAACGGGCACTGTTCATGGCTGGCCGCAGTTTGGCGGCGAGGTTTTCATGAGCAAACGCACGAAGCCGCGGTGGCTGCCGGTCAGCATGGAGCGCATCCTGAAAGTTCAGCTCGCGAGGGCGCGCAAGACGCTGGAAGATGTGAACGCGGCATCGCCGCAGACTGCTTACAAGAAATGGATGAGCGAGAAGGAAAAGCGGCTACAGGGTTATCAGAAGGCCCACGACGACATGGTAAAGGCGCTGGGCAAAGAGAAGGCCGACGCGATGCTGGCGACCATGCTGGACGCGGACAAGAAAACTGAAAGCATGTACGCCGGCATGGCGCAACAGGGAAGCGATACGAGCAAGATGGTGGCGGGATTTCAGGCGCAATCCGGCAAGTCAGCCAGCGAACTGGAAGCCCGTCTCAATTCGCTGTCGGCGGAGCAGAAGAACGCGCCCGCTTATGTGTATCTGGCTACGGACGGGAAATTCCAGGTGGACGAGGTGGTTCCGGAGGGCACAACGGGGGGCGTTGCCGTGGTTTATCCGAACCCGGACTTCTACGACCGAACACTGCCGCCGTGGGAAGCGCAATCAGTGTGTGTGGCTGTCAGCACAGGCCCGGTTTCGCAGCAACACTTTCTATATCCCACGATCGTCAACATTTGGGCGTCGCTCGACTGGGATGCAATCGCGCAAATACTGAAATAAGCTTCGGGCGGGCCTGCAAACGGTGTTGTGCAGGCGTGTTGTATAAATGGTGTGCGCGAACGGACACCATCGTAAACATGAACCGAAGAACATTTCTTGAACGCACGGCGGCTACCGCGCTGCTCGGAACCGCTGCACGCGCTGCGGCCGCAGCCACTTTGGCATCGGCGGACGCCGCCGACTTTGGCTTCTCACCCAATTCGAGCGGTCTTGAAAACACTCGGGCGCTGCAGCGAGCGGTGGACCGGACCGGGACCATCGTGGTGAGCCAGCCCGGCACTTACAAGATTGCGGGCACAGTTTATCTGGGCAGCAACACTTCGCTGATCTTCGATAACAACGTGTTCCTGAAGAAGGCGCCGGAACAGGGTCCGTTTACTCACGTGCTGCTCAACAAGGGCGCACTGACCAAGACTTACGACGAGCACATCACTGTATCGGGTCTGCAAATCATCGTGAATGGCGTCGATGTTCGTAACTGGCTGGTTTATGGCCTGCACGGTCAGATCGCTTTCTTTTATATCCGCGATCTCCGGGTTGAAGGGTTTCGCTGTCTTGACGGTGGCCCGCTGCAGTTTGCTATTCACGTCTGTACGTTCGAGGACATCACGATCGACGACGTCCACATCAAGGGTTTAAAAGACGGCGTACATCTGGGCCGAGGCAAGCGCTTCGCGATCCGCAACGGCATTTTTGACACTGGTGACGATGCCATTGCGCTAAACGGGCATGATTATGCGGTGGGCAATCCGGAGTTGGGATGGATTGAGGACGGCGTCGTCGAGAACATGCACGATTTGCCCAATCCGCAGCATCAGATTGGTTACTTTTGCCGCATCGTGGCCGGCGCATGGAGCGACTGGCGGGCGGACATGGCGGTGCAACAATCCGATACCGTCGTTTCGGGCGGCAGACTGTATCGCGTACAGGCCAACCCGGATGGCACGGTCTACAAATCGGTGACGCGGCCGACGCACGAGAGCGGGGCGCAGGTGCTGGACGGCATCAACTGGGGCGTCGTGCAGAATGACGTTACTTACACGGCCGGTGTGAGAAACGTGGTTTTTCGGGACATCACGCTCGAGAAGGTGCGTATTTCGTTTTCGGTTCACTTCGGCAACGACAAATACAGCCGTTCGGTTTATCCGGGCGCGACGATTCCCCGGCAGGAGAATCTTGTCTTCGACGATGTCCGTATTCTGCACGAATCGCACACCGACTTTCTGCAGGTTCGAACGCCGGTGGACGTATTGAGTATTGCCAACTGCAGCCTGCGGGACAACGGCATTTCCTTCGAGAGCAATACCGATCCGGCAGACTACGGAAAAACGCGGATCAGCATGACGGGCTGCACTTTCGGCAAGCCCGGCAAGCTGGAACTGGTGGTTAACAAAGTTCCACGAAAGGCGATCTCGCTGAAGACCGTGGGCAGTGTGGAGTTGTCCGACAACTTCTCCGCGACGGTTGTGCCAGGCGAGGGGTCAATCGCGGTGGATTCCGACCTTACGGGACTTCGGAAATAACTGCGAACGCTGGCTAAAGAGGCGGCTGCGGGCGGGATTGCCCGCAGCCCAATCTGCGCCTGATGCTATCGGTCAGTTCCCGCGGCCATGTGTCTTCCGCGATACGGGCGTATGAGCGGTTAACGGCGTAATAAAAGTTTGGCATGACTGGACGATGCCGCCGAAGGTGAGAGGGCCAACAATCACGTAGCCGTATTCATTCGGCTGGTTAGGAACGATAGCGGTGACGTTGGTGGTCAGCCCGTTTTCCAGTTCGACCCTGAGGGTGTACTGGTAAGAGATTATGCCCGGCCCGTTTTGCCCGCTTTCAATCGCCAGCAGGTAGGTTTCGGTGCCCGGCACATACCACTGGCATTCAGCGGCAGGAAACACGCCATCGACGCACAGCGGCCATTCACCATAGGTGAAGAGCTGGTTCGGTGTTGGTGTAGAGATCGACTGCGCAAACAGCGCAGCCGTCGATAAAAGCAGAGTGATTACGGTCTTCATTTCAAATCTCCAATTCAGGTTTCGTTAGCCGTTCATGCCCACAACGGTCACCAGCTCCTCCAGATGACGGCGGGTGATTTCCACCTGGGAGGTCATCGCAGAAGCGCTTTCTGCCGTTTGCTGGGCGTTGGCCGCGTTGTTTTGGGTGACTTTTTCCAGCCGTGAGATCGCCTGGCCAATGCTCTGGATCCCGCGCGCCTGCGTCTCGCTGCTGGCGGCGATCTGGCTTACCACCTGACCGCCCTGCTCGATCCGCGTCGATACTTCCTGGAACGCGCCATGCGCCAGTTCGACGTACCTTACGCCGTTCGCCACATCGCCGAGGGTTTTATCGATGATGTCGGCACTGTGCCGTGCGGCTTCCGCGGCGCGCCGGGCGAGGGAGCGTACTTCGTCCGCCACCACGCTGAAGCCTGCGCCGGCCTGTCCGGCCCGGGCTGCCTCCACGGCTGCATTCAGCGCGAGGATATTTGTGTTGAACGCGATTTCGTCCAGGCTCTTCAGTACTCCGGCTACTTCCCGGCTCCCGGTGGAAATTGCGTTGATGGATTCGGTCAGGTCGTTCATCGCCTGCGTGGCGCTCTGAACCGTCTCTCGCGCCTTTGTCATGAGGCCATCGGCATCCACCGCGCGATCAGAGTTCTGCTGCGTGGTGGA
>CAIKAS010000327.1 GCA_903825445.1 uncultured Acidobacteriia bacterium | reverse complement strand
GTTGTATGCGCCGGGAAGCACGGAAGGTCCGACGGCGATCGGCAATTTCGTTCAGCCGGGGCAACCGTTAGAGAAGAAGGCGGAACCGGGCTTCAACTATGGAATCGGCCTGAAGCATTACTTCAACGAGCATTATGGTATTCGGTTCGACTTTGGCGGCAAGCTTAACCCTGCAGCGCACTTTGGCCTGGTATCTGGTCAGACTGGTCCGAATACGATCTACATTCCCGCCAAGGGCATGGACAGCAATCTGACCGCGACGGTGGGCATCATTCTGCGCGAGCACTATATCGCTCCCCCGCCGCCGCCGAATCCGCTGGTCTCCCAGGCTCTGCGCGTGGATTTGCCTGCCGGGCCGAGCGGCGCCCCGAGTATCTCCGGCGTACATGACGTCTGCCCGGGCGACGACCTTAGACTGACGGTGAATGCTGCCGGTTTCCCCAATCCTACGTATCAGTGGCAGGTAAACGGAACCGCTGCCGCAGGTGCGACAGGCGGTTCATTCAGTGCTCCGACCGCTACAGGGACTGGTGCCCGGTCCGTCACCGCAGTTGTGACAGGTGGCCCGGCAGTGGCGACTTCAGCTCCCTTCACTACCTCTTCCGGACACACTTATCACCTCACGGCGGAGGCGGCAGGTTTGGGCGGCCGTTCCGCATCTTATCAGTGGCTCGTGGATGGTCAGCCGGTATCCGGCGCAACAGGCGCCTCTTATGATCTGCCGGATGGTCCGGGCAAATCTGTATCGGTTCGCGTGTCGGCGCAGAGCCCGTCTGTGACTTCAAGTGCGGCCAACTTTACGATCCGCGCACTGACACCGCCCACGTTAACCTTCGCGGTTAACCCGACCACCGTACCTTACACGGCTGGCCCCATTGCTCTCTCGGCCGCGGCCACACCCTCGCAGTGCGGTGGAGCAGTTACGGTACGTTACTCTGGCGAAGCGGTTACCGGTTCGTCATTTAATCCGGGCGGTGTGAGCGGATTCGATATGGGCAATCGCCTGCGCGAACAGCGTCACCCGGTGACGATCACTGCAACGGCGACCGACGCGAAGGGCCAGTCCGTTGCGCGGACGGCAACCGTTACCGTTACTCTGGGCACGGAAGCGCGCCGTCTCGACGACGTGGTCTTCCAGAGCCGGGCGTCCCGCGTGAACAATTGCGGCAAGCGGTTGCTGCTCGAAGAACTGACCCCGATGCTGCGGAATGATCCGGGCGCGAAAGTGATCCTGATCGGTCACCGCGACGAAAAAGAAAAGGGCAGCAAGGCCGCCCTGGCGCTGGATACCACCCGTGCACTGAATGCGGCCGCCGTACTCAGCGCGGGCAAGGGTGTCTGTCCCCAACTTGATCTGAGCCGAATCCTGGTAAAGGCAGCCGGCACCGATCAGAGCGCAACGCCGCGTCCGGCGCTTTGCGGCTCTTCAACCAATGTCAAAGAGAAGAGCGGCCAGGCCGTGAAGGATTCGGACAAGAACGCACAGTTCCGCCGCGTCGAAATCTGGTTCGTTCCGAGCGGCGCTGCAACTCCTGCGGCCGCCGCAGGCGCGACCCCGGTAGATGCCGCTGCAGTGACGAAGCTCGGTTGCCCGAAGTAAGGTCAATCGCACAACAGAGCTGACCCATGCCGCGCGGGGCTCCGAAAAGGGGCTTCGGGCGGCATCGGTGTTTGCAGACTACTAAAGAAACAGAAGGCGTGCGCCAAACTAGGGATATACGTGAAAGCTACTTCTCTCGATAAGAACAAGATCCACATACTCCTGCTGGAAGGCATCGACCCAAGTGCAGTCGATGCCTTCCGCGAGGATGGTTATGAGGACATTGAATACCATCCGAAATCGCTGCCCGAGAAGCAGTTGTTGGCGGCTGTTCGGAAAGCGGCCTTCATCGGCATTCGCTCGGCCACGCAGATGACCTCGGCAGTTTTCGAAGCGGCGGAAAAACTGGTTGGGGTCGGATGCTTCTGTATCGGGACCAACCAGGTGGACCTCTCTGCGGCGCAGCAGAAGGGAGTGCCAGTATTCAACGCCCCGTTTTCCAATACGCGCAGCGTGGCGGAACTCGTGCTCGCTGAAACGATTCTTTTGATGCGTGGCGTTCCGTGGCGCAATGCACTGACGCATCGCGGGGGCTGGGCCAAGACTGCAACCGACTCCCACGAAGTGCGCGGGAAGTGCCTGGGCATTATTGGCTACGGACACATCGGAACGCAGGTTGGGTTACTCGCGGAAGCTCTCGGGATGCGGGTAATCTTCCATGACGTGGAATCGCAACTGGCTCTGGGGAACGCCATGCAGGCATCGTCGCTCGAAGCGCTGCTGGAACAAGCCGACGTAGTGACTCTGCATGTGCCGGAGACGCCGCTGACATATAAGATGATCGGCGCGAACGAGATTGCCCGGATGAAACCTGGGGCCAAGCTGATCAACGCTTCACGCGGCACGGTCGTCGATATCGACCCGCTGGCGGATGCGCTGAAATCAGGGCAGATCGGCTCCGCGGCTCTCGACGTTTTTCCGAGGGAGCCAAAGACGGGCGAGGAGTTTGAATCACCCCTTCGAGGGCTCGATAACGTAATTCTCACGCCGCATATCGGCGGCAGCACGGAAGAGGCGCAACGCAACATCGGCAAGGAAGTAGCCGACAAACTAATCCGTTACAGCAACAACGGCTCCACTTTAGCGGCAGTAAACTTCCCGGAAGTCTCTCTGCCTGCCCACAAAGGCAAGCATCGGATTCTGCACATCCATCGCAATCAACCGGGTGTGCTGTCCGCGATCAACGCGATTTTCTCCGAAGAGAAAATAAATGTAGCG
>CAIKAS010000326.1 GCA_903825445.1 uncultured Acidobacteriia bacterium | reverse complement strand
TTCGAACCACGATTCACGGCTCCAAAGGCCGCTGTCCTACCATTAGACGACCGGGGAATGGTGGAGGATACGAGCTACTCTTTCAGTCTATCCCACGTGCATTCAACATTGCTGAAGCGGCCGTACGGCTTTTCGCGTTTGTTACCCTGTTAGGAGAATGGCGTCGTCGCAACGGCCCGGTGAAATCACTTATTACGAGGAACTTGGCGTCGAAAGCACGGCGTCATCGGATGAGATCCGCGATTCCTTTCGCGCCCTTGCTCGCCTCCTTCATCCCGACGCCCAGACGGATCCACAGCTAAAAGAAATGGCCGAGCAGCAGATGCGAAAACTAAATCGCATCTATGCCGTTCTGTCCGATCCTGTCCGCCGCACTGCTTACGACGATTCGCTCAACGATTTGCGCCCGGCCCCCATTATCGTTTTCAGTGGCGGCGAAGGCAATCTCAAAAGGTTGTTGGCGCGTATTGGAGCGGCGGCAGGGATACTTGTGGGGACCGTGGTGCTCGTCTGGTTAGCCATCGATAATACTGGTTCGAATGAGGTTCGTGGCCAGGAATCGCGCGGTCTGTCATCAGGGAAGGCAAACGAAGGTGGCGATGGTGAAACAGGCGATCAAATCGCGCAGCTTCGAGCCCGCATACATACGCTCGAGACCGAGAGAAACTCAGCGCTTGCCCAGCTCAGTCGATTGAGCGGCAAACCGTTGGATTCCGCGAAGCCGGAAAAGACTGTTGCAGTGAATATGGCTGCGCCAACTACGGCGACAAGCCTCAATGATCTTTCCAGCACCGTCAGGACACCTGGAGTTGCGGTCGCACCCGCGAATTCTCCCGCCGAAGTTGCCGCTTCGGCGGCTCAGTTCACCGGTAGCTGGGCATTCCAAAAAGCAGCAGGTTCTGCGTCACCTGGAGGTAAAGCACAATATCCGCCTGAATACATTGAACTCACGATGACGGCGCAGAGTGGCACATTGCACGGACAATATCGGTCCCGTTACCAGGTTTTGGACCATGCGATCTCGCCTGATGTCGAGTTTACGTTCAATGCCTCTCCTTCGGGAAATGCTGCCGCGACCAATTGGCAGGGACCGGGCGGTGCAAGAGGCAAGGTCACACTCAAGCTGCTTTCCGCAGGTGACATGCAGGTGACGTGGAACGCCACGGAGCTGGGTAGCCAGCAGTGGCTCGTTAGCGGCGATGCCACGTTGACGAAAAAGTAGTTCATCCTTCGGATCCGGTTGTGGCCTGCAGATAAACTGAACAGGAGCATCCCCGTCGAATGAAACACCTCCGTACTCAGGTTGGCATAGTTGGCGCAGGGCCGGCCGGTTTGCTGCTGGCGCAACTACTGCACCTTGAGGGCATCGATTCCGTTGTTGTTGAAAATCGGAGCCGGCAATATGTGATTGATCGTGTGCGTGCGGGTGTTCTTGAACAAGGCACGGTAGATCTCATGGTCGAATCCGGCGTCGGACACCGCCTGCAGAAGGAAGGCATGCGGCATGAAGGCATCTTCCTGGAATTCAACGGCACGCGCCACCGCATCGATTTTGCAGAATTGACCGAAGGGCGCGCTATCACCGTCTACGGCCAAAACGAAGTTGTCACGGATTTGATCGAAGCGCGATTCGCCAGCGGACGACCGATTTTCTTCGAAGCCGAGGAGACGTCAGTCCATGGCACGGACACGCATTCGCCGACCATTCAGTTTCGCCACTCTGACGAGACCTACGAGGTCAGATGCGACTTCATCGCCGGCTGCGATGGATTTCATGGGATCTGCCGACCGTCGATCCCTTCGAATGAGATGAGCATCTACGAGCGTGTTTATCCGTTCGCATGGCTCGGGATATTGGCTCACGCGGCGCCATCGTGCGACGAACTCGTTTATAGCCTACACGAACGCGGCTTTGCGCTTTTCAGCATGCGCTCACCCGCCGTAACGCGGCTTTATCTGCAATGCGCACCGGATGAAGATATCAGCCATTGGCCGGATGATCGTATCTGGAACGAACTGGATATTCGTCTTGGCAGTTTCGATGGATGGCGTCCGAACCATGGAGAGATCTTTCAAAAGGGGATCACGGGAATGCGCAGTTTCGTCGCGGAGCCGATGCGTAGTGGACGACTGTTTCTTGCCGGCGACGCAGGGCACATCGTGCCGCCCACCGGGGCCAAGGGCCTTAATCTGGCGGCATCAGATGTGCGAAATCTAGCCATCGCTCTGGAGGCATTTTATCGAACGGGGAATCAAGATCTGCTGGGCGGCTATTCCGCGAGGTCGCTTCGGCGCGTCTGGAAGGCCCAGCGCTTTTCGTGGTGGATGACATCGATGCTGCATATATCGCCCGAGGCCAGCGCGTTCGACCAGCGTCGGCAGATCGCGGAACTCGACTATGTAACAAGTTCACGGGCCGCGATGACGAGCCTTGCCGAGAACTACGTTGGCCTGCCCGTGGATTAACGGAAAACGGATTTTATGGAACGAGTATGCTTTCTTCTGAGAGTGAAGCCGGAGATGTTGTCGGAATACAAGCGTCGCCACGAGAGCGTCTGGCCAGAGATGCTCCAGGCTCTAACTGCGACTGGCTGGCGTAACTATTCGCTGTTTTTGCGCCACGATGGTTTGCTGGTCGGCTATCTGGAGACCGAGAACTTTCAGGAGAGCCTTCGTCAGATGGCCGCAACCGATGTGAACGAGCGGTGGCAGCGCGAAATGCAGCCGTTTTTCCTGCACGCCGAGGGCAGGCCCGATGAGGTAATGGAGCGAATCGAGGAAGTTTTTCACCTGGCCTGACCGGCCGCCCGACTTCATGTAATCTAATTAGAGGCAAAAATCATGCAAAGACGACAGTTCCTCGCAACCACCCTCGCCACCACGGCCGCTTCCACGCTCGCAAAGCGCGCCCGTGCTCAAGCGCCCGCGAAGACCCCGGTTCGGGTCGGCGTCGACATCTACAGCATCCAATCTCAGAACTACACGCCATTCCAGTCGCTCGACTATTGCAGCAAGCTTGGCGTCAAGGTAGTGCACTTCAGCGAAATCCGCTTCCTTGGAAATCTTGAGCCGGACAACCTGAAGAAGGTTCGCGAATACGCGGCTAATCTGAATATCGATCTTGAGATAGGCATGCGATCCATCTGCCCGTCGTCGACGATGTTCGATGCCGCGCAGGGTACCGCTGAGGAACAGCTAGGCAAGATGATCCAGTCGGCGAAGATTATCGGCTCGCCTATCGTGCGCTGTGTGTTGGGGAGCGCTAATGAACGCACGGGGAAGATTCCGCTCGAAGGCCACATTGCCAACACCATCAAGGTCTTGAAGAATGTCCGCAGCCAGGCGATGGACAACGGGATTAAGATCGCGATTGAGAACCACGCCGGAGACATGCAGGCGCGCGAGCTGAAGACGCTCATTGAAGGAGCAGGGAAGGAGTTTGTCGGGGTCTGCATCGATTCCGGCAATCCGCTGTGGACGCTTGAAAGCCCGCATCTGACGCTCGAAACCCTCTATCCCTATGTTCTGACCAGCCATGTGCGCGACACCTATGTCTGGATGGCGCCCAATGGGGTGGCAGTACGGTGGTGCCGTACAGGTGAAGGCAACATTGATATCGACGGCTACATTAAGAGGTACATCGAACTTTGTCCCGGCCGCGCGCTCTCTGCGGAAGTCATCGTGCAGCCGACACCGCGCATCTACGCCGTCCACGATCCGAAGTTTTGGGAACCGTATAAGTCCACGCCTGCCTGGGAGTATGAGCGGTTCATCGAATTGGCCGAAAAGGGCGTGGTTCCTCCAGGCGCGCCGCAAGGGCAGGGCGGTGGACCAGGGCAGGGAGGCGGCGGAGGTCGCGGTGCCGTTGGCGGGAGTGGCGGAGGCCGTGGAGCAGGTGGTGGTGGGCGCGGGCCGGTCAGCCCTGAAATCCAGGCACAACGGCTCGCGACGCAACGCGAAGATCTGGAAGTTTCCATCAAGTACACGAAAGAACTGCTGGCGCGCATCTAGCGCGGAGCAACTGCCTATTATGAAAAAACACTATCGCGCCGACCACGTCGGCAGCTTTCTGCGTCCACAGTCTTTGCTCGCTGCCCACGCCGCTCACGACGAACGTCTGCGCGAGATTGAAGACGAGAACATTCGCGCGGTGCTGAATCGGCAGGCCGATCTTGGTTTTGAGATTTCAACGGACGGCGAGTTCCGCCGCTCTAACTTCATGAGCGACTTTTGGGATTCAGTAGAAGGGCTGGCGCTCGACGAAGACGCCATCGGCTATCAGTGGAAGGCGGCCTCCGGCGTGAATACGGCGCCGAGTCACGTGCCAGGCATTGTTGTCAGCAAGCTGCGCCAGACACGCCGCCTCACAGGGGCGGAGACTCCCTTCTTGCATGCCAACAGCCGAACGGACGTCAAGGTCACGCTACCGAGCCCCAACCAGTTTCCCGCGATCTCATTCAAGCGCGGCGTATCGGATAAGGTGTATGCCAACCATTCCGCGCTGCTTGCCGATATCGTCACGATCATGCGGAGCGAAGTAGCCGCGCTGGCTGGCGAGGGCGTGCAGTACATTCAGATCGATACGCCACGCTACTCGTATTACATCGATCCCAAGTGGCGCGAATGGCTGCGGACGGAGACCGGAGTGGATCCCGATGTCGCGCTGGACGAAGCAATTGCCGCCGAAAACACCTGCTTCGATGCGGCCCGTGCTTCTGGTGCAACGCTCGCGATGCATCTCTGCCGCGGCAACAATCGCGGCAACTGGTATGCACAGGGTGGATACGACGCCATCGCCGAAAAACTATTCAGCGGACTCCAGGTGGACCGTTTCCTGCTGGAGTTCGACGACGAACGCTCCGGCACTTTCGAGCCGCTGCGCTTCATTCCCGCTGGCACGACTGTTGTGCTCGGTCTGGTGAGCACAAAACATCCCGAGATGGAGACGAAGGAAACACTGATTCGCCGGATCAAAGAAGCATCGAAGTATGTGCCGCTGGAAAACCTGGCGCTTAGCCCACAGTGCGGCTTCGCTTCCGTCATGGAAGGCAATCCCGTGACGGAAGAAACGCAGTGGGCCAAACTCAAACTAGTGGTCGATACGGCGCGCGAAGTCTGGAAATAGCTTCGAGCTTAGTAGCTGCCGCTGATGTAGCTGTGGAGATGCACAATCATCTCTTCCTGCGCCGACATGATCCAGTTCGTGAGATCTCCGATTGAGACCATGCCAACAGGCCGGCCGTTTTCGACTACTACGAGATGGCGAAGCCGGTACGTGTTCATCATGCGCAGGCAGTCGGCAACGGTATCATCGGGCGTCACCGACGTGGCTGGATAAGACATGACCTCGCCCACCGTGGTTTCTCGCGATGACCGTCCCAGCAATATGATCTTTCGGGCGTAATCGCGCTCGGAAAAGATTCCGAGCAGGCGTTCGGGGCCAATAACAGCCAACGCGCCGATATCTTTATCGGCCATCATCTGAACGGCGTCATAGACGGAGAGTTGGGGGGCGGCAGAAAAGACTCCCCAGCCCTTTCGGGCAAGCACGGCGTGAATCGTATCGGAAAGCGGCATGACTGGCCTCCAATCGTCCATTCCAAATGGTCGACCAGATCACACTACTCCCATTCGAAGCGAAACACAAGGGCCAACTTGTGGCCCCTTCAGAATTTAGCGGTAACCAGCCTGGAGTTTGTCGAGCACTGCGGAACCCGGGCAGAGCTTTTCATACGGCAGATGGGCCAGCGGTGTGGTCGACGTGCGATTCATTTCATGCATGTCTTCGACACTCTCATCGGCGTACAGAATTCCGGTAACGACCTCTGCCGGATGTTCGCGAAGATAAGTCATTGCCGCCATGCGATCGGTAACGTCATAGTTATCCGGCACGCGAGTGAAATGAATCACGCTGCCATCGTGCATGGTGACGTTGGTTCCACCCTGCTTTGCGATCTCGGCGACGATTTCATGTGCGGGCGGCACAAAATTGGCTTCCGTCGCTTCATGCAGGTGCTGCCGGGTGTAGACGTAGCTGCGCGTGGAACCTTCGTGATCGTTAAATGTCACGCAGGGCGAAATTACGTCGATCAGCGCCAACCCACGATGCGAAAGCGCTGCTTTCAGGATCGGCACAAGATGCTCTTTGTCGCCGGAGAAACTACGCGCTACGAATGTTGCTCCGATGCTCAGCGCGAGTTGTACGGGGTCAATGGGCGACATCAGATTGGCCTCGCCCTTCTTGCTCTTCGATCCAACATCCGCCGAGGCTGAGAATTGACCCTTGGTCAAACCATAAACACCGTTGTTCTCGATGACGTAAAGCATCTTGAGATTCCGGCGAATAGCATGACAAAGATGACCAAGACCGATCGAGAGCGAATCGCCATCACCTGAAACACCCACATAAGTTAGGTCTTTGTTCGCGGCATTCGCGCCTGTAGCAATGGCCGGCATTCGGCCGTGCGCCGAGTTAAAGCCGTGTGCGCCGTTCACGAAGTAGGTCGGGGTCTTGGACGAGCAGCCGATGCC
>CAIKAS010000325.1 GCA_903825445.1 uncultured Acidobacteriia bacterium | reverse complement strand
TCCCCGACGCCGAGGTAGGGGGCCATCGTCGTGCGTGCAATGTGCTCCAATAGAAATAGCAGGAGGCCGGGTATGGTTTCCATCCGATTTTCGGTCCTTTTCTTTCTGACAATCGCCGCCGCGAGTGCGCAAACTCCGGCCGCGGGCTCCGCGGCCGCGCAGGTAACCCCGGTTGCGGGTCTAACGCCCGCGCCATTGACTCCGGAAGAGCGAGGCGACGTGTTCATGGCGCGTAAAATGTTTCGCGAGGCCATCGCGTCTTACAAGAACGGGCCGCAAAAATCGCCCGTGACCTGGAACAAGATCGGTATCGCCTGGCACAATCTCGGCGATATGGCTCTGGCCCGGACCAACTATGAGCACGCGCTGAAAGTCGATAAGAACTATGCGGAGGCGATTAACAATATCGGCACGATTTTTTATGCGCAGAAAAAGTACCGTTCGGCGATCAGTCGCTACAAGCGCGCCCTGTTGCTGGAGCCGGATAAGGCATCGTTCTGGAGCAACCTCGGCACCGCCTACTATTCGACGGGAAAGTTCCCCGCGATGATGGAGGCGTATAGCAAGGCCATCTCTCTCGATCCGGAAATCTTCGAGCACCGTGGGATCGTGGGTACGGAGATGCAGGACAGAACCGTAGCCGATCGCGCTCGCTATCATTTTGAATTGGCGCGGCTCTACGCAAAGATTGGCAAAGATGACCTCGCGGTGCAGTACCTTCGCCGCTGTTTTGAAGAGGGATTCAAGGACAAGGAAAAAGTGAAAACCTCTCCCGAATTTACGGGCCTGCTCGACAAGCCGGAGTTTATTGAAGTCATGGCGCTGGAGCCGCGTGTTCTCTAACGGCCTCCACCTCAACCAGCCAGGTCGCGTCTGCGCTTCGCTTGGATTAGCATTTCTGAGTGTTTTCGGACTGAGTTGCGGGCAAAAAGACGTCGGCCCCCCACCACGATATGCGGTGGTAGGTTTTGAGAATCTCTCCGGAGATCCGTCGCTCGATTGGGCAGGTCGGGGCGCAGCCGAATACCTGTCCGGATCGCTCGAGGGGGCCATCAACGGCGCGGGCTTTATCAGTCGCGATGCACTGGAGCGGGCTGCAGGGAAGCTGGGTGGCCATGTCCCGAGCGCGCCCGGTATTTCGGCGGAGCGCGCGTCGGCGGTCACCGCAGGCGCCAACCGGATTATCGCCGGGTACGTGGAACGGACTTCTGCCGGAGTGAGAATCGCGGCATCCGAAGAGGATGCGTCCACGCATCGAACCGTGCGTGTTTTATCGGCAGAGGCGCCAACGGCATTTGAGGCCCTGGGACGCCTGGCGCATCAGTTTTCCGCCCAGGTCGGACAGCCTCCTTCCGGAAATCCGGAAGCCTTCCGCCTTTATGCCACTGCCTTGCAGGGGAATGCCGCAGACGCTATTCCGCTCCTGGAGCGCGCCGTGGAACTGGACCCGTCATTCGGACGGGCATGGGCTTCACTCGTCCAGGTGTATGTGGCCGCGGGGAACCGTGATCAGGCTGCCAGCACAATTAGGCGGGCGCGCCAGCGCAAGCTAACCCCCGTCGATATAGCTCGCCTGGATATCGAAGATGCCTCCCTCCGCGGCGACCACCAGGCTGTGAAGGCCGCTATGGAGAAATTGATCGGAGTGAGCAGAGGCGACTCGGATCTTGCACAAACGCTGGCCGAGGAAGAGACCGTGGCCGGCAACTTCGCGCAGGCGGCGGCCGACTGGAAAAAGATGACGGTGGGTTTCCCGGACGTCACCAACGGATGGAATCAACTCGGCTACACGCTGTGCTGGAGCGGAGATTACGCCGGGGCGCTGGCGGCTTTGCGGGAATACGAACGTTTGAGTCCGGGCAATCCCAATCCCCTGGATTCGCAGGGTGATGTCCACTATTGGTTCGGTAAATACGCCGATGCGGCTATCAGCTACGCGGCCGCCTACGTGAAATCGCCGGCACTGCTGAATGGCGGAGACCTCTATAAAGGCGCGTGGGCCAAATTCCGCGCCGGTGATAAAGCCGGGGCGGATGCGCTGTTCGCCAGGTTCCGGGACCTGCGAGAAAAAGCGAAGGATCCCGAGATCATCTTGATTGCCGGCGACTGGCTTTATCGCACAGGGCGCGAAAAGGAAGCTGCCGCTTTGTTGCGGGAGGAAGCAAATAAAGACGCGCCGACTGGTCAGCTGTCGCGGCGCTCCGAAATCGGAACACAGCTGGCCGTATGGGACCTGCTGGCGGGAGACCGTGCCGCAGCCGCCAAAGACGCGGCAAGCGGAGGCACAGGCAACATTTCGCCGGGCGACTTCGTTGTGCGTTTCGTGGCACAGCCATCGGCAACCGAAGCTGTCTGGCAAGCACGCGCGTCGCAGGTTTTCGCGCCACCCCAACTGGCTGGCCTGAGAGACACGGCGCTCGGTTACGCGCTGGTCCTCGATGGCAAGAAGCAAGCAGCCATCCCGGTCTGGGAACAAATCGTAAAGGAGGCCCCCGCGACGGATTTCTTTCCTCGTGCTATGTTGGCCCGCCTGAAAGGGCAGCGACTGGAACACGACGCCGCGCCGGATCCGGTTGGCCTGACCGTCTTCCTCAGCGTGCTCGAAAAGCTGTAGGCGCCTTGCGGGTGGTCTTCGTAGCGCGTTTCACCGGGACATCCGCGTCCCTGGCTGCTTCCATCTCCCGGGCCCGCAACGCCTGGCAGTGTGAACAGTACCCGCCGACTTCCGTTCTGGCCAGTACGATTTGAAAGCCGAAGTGGGACTCGATCTGACGGCGCAGTTTTTGAAGCGGCTCACCGAAAAACTCCTCGACCTTTCCGCAGGAGAGGCAGATGACGTGGGCGTGCTCCTGTTTTTGGCGAGTCTCGTAGTAATGCTGCTCCCCAGCCTGGTGCATCAGATCCAGTTCGTCGACCAGACCGCCCTCTTTGAGCAACTTCAGGGTGCGGTAGACCGTAACGCGGTTAAGCTTCGGATCCTTTTCACGGGCGAGTTGGTACAGGCTTTCCGCATCGAGATGCCTGCCGGTCTTATCGATGAGATCGAGCACAATCTGACGCTGCCGGGTCAGACG
>CAIKAS010000324.1 GCA_903825445.1 uncultured Acidobacteriia bacterium | reverse complement strand
TCACGAACTGCTCGACAGACTTCATTACCTTGGCGGGGTCCTGACGCGGAACGAGCCGGATACTGACTTTTGCTACCGCTTTGGCCGGAATCACCGTCTTCGCGCCAGCGCCGGTGAAGCCGCCCGCAATGCCGTGAACTTCGAGCGTCGGCCTTGCCCAGGTACGCTCGAAGACTGAGTAGCCAGGTTCGCCCGTTAGTTCTGTGGAGCCGACTTCGTTGGCGAGATACTCTTTTTCGTCGAAAGGAAGGTGGTTCCAACTGGCTTTCTCTTCGGCCGAGGGCGGTTCGACGTCATCGTAGATGCCGGGGATCTGGATGCGTCCGCCGGCGTCCTTCATCTTCGCGAGAAGTTCGACGAGGCCGAAGACGGCGTTGGGGGCGGCACCACCATAGAGGCCCGAATGCAGGTCGCGGGCGGGGCCGCGGGCTTCGATCTCCATATAAGCCAGCCCGCGAAGACCGACGTTTAGCGTCGGCAGACCGGGTGCGTACATTTCGGTATCGGAGACAAGCGCGACGTCGGCCTTCAGTTTGGCTGCGTTCTTCGCAACGTACTCGGCTACCGAGATGCCCCCAACTTCCTCTTCACCTTCCAGAAGGAATTTGAGGTTGACGGGCAGTGTGCCATTAACGGCGAGCAACGCTTCGACGGCCTTGATGTGGGAATACATTTGGCCTTTGTCATCGGCAGAACCGCGGGCGTAGAGGTTGCCGTTCCGCTCCGTCGGTTCGAAGGGCGGAGATTCCCAGAGTTCGAGGGGGTCGGGCGGCTGGACGTCGAAATGGCCGTAGCAGAGGACAGTGGGTTTACCTGGGGCGTGGAGCCAATCGGCGTAGACGAGCGGATGGCGATCGGTCTTGATGATCTCTATATTTTCGAGGCCGGCGGTTTTCAGTTTCGCGGCTGCAAATTCGGCGGCGCGGTGGACGTCGGCGGCATGTTCAGGCAGCGTGGAGATGCTGGGGATGCGGAGGAATTCTTTCAGCTCTTCGAGTAAGCGCGGCTCATTCTGAAGAACGTAAGCGTCGGTGGCCTTTGACATTAGTTCGATTTTACTGCTCTGGCTATTTTGCAGTCAGTTCTACGAACGGGCCGGTAATGTCTTCGATGTGAACGGTCACGCTTTTGCGGGCTTCCACAACACGGGCGGGCACGTCGAATTCAATCGCAACCATGCGGTTGACGGTCTTGTGTCCGTCGATTGTCGCGCGGGGCGGAAGCGGTGGATTGACGATGGGGCCGAGCGCCGGATAGAAGGCGAAGGTCTTCTCCATGTCGGCTCCGGCGAAGAGCGTGCCGTGGATATCCTGACCACTGCGCGTGGTGATCCACGGGTCAACCCTGGCAACCACCATCTGGACATCGGCATCGTTGAGCAGGCCGAAATCGACGACCATCATGGTCTCCTCTTCGGCCAGTGGCTGGACGCGGACGTTAGAGACCCAGCCGGTAGGGGCCAGGTGGTTGCCTTTGGTTTGGACGAAGCCGCCCCAAATGAGAACGATCAGGACGAGGGCGGCCGCGCCGAAGCCTATGAGAAAAGCTTTGCTCACTTAATTTGGCTCACTTAGTTCAATCGGCCTACGATGTGTATCATTTCTTCCATGGAAGCATGGGCGTGTTCCATGCGCAGGGCCGCGTCGCCATGGGTTTCGAGCCCAAGCTTGTACTGGTAATTGTCTTTCTGAAGAGACTCGAGCACAGCCTGCCAGTTCATCTTGTTGGGGCCGTCGAGAATGTTGGAGGCTTTGAACTGGATGTTGAGGATGCGGTCTTTGGGAACCAGCGCCAAGCCATCGGGGAACGGTATTTCTTTGAGTTCCTGCGCGTTGCCCGGATCCCAGTTGAGGCCGACGGTTTTCGAGGGCAGCAGGCCGAGGATGTCGCGCGATTCGGCGGAGTTGCCGATGTTCTGGGAGTATTCGTTTTCGATTAACAGATGGACCTTGGCTTTCTCAGCCATCGGAATAAATTCTTCAAAGACCTGCACGATTTGCTTGTAGGTGGTCTCCGGATTCTTGACGCGCGCGCCGGTGAAGACGCGGACTTTGTCACAACCGAGAACGTTAGCGGCGAGCAGCGCTTTGGCGAGATCGTCTTTGCGGCGATCCCAACGCTTCTGGTCCGCCTCTTTCACGGGCGCGCCCGGGACCAGGCCTGGCCAGTTGAACTTCATCATGCTGGTGTTAATGAAAGAGACTTTCAGTTTGTTCGTAGCCAGTTCGATAGCCGCGGCCTTGAGCTCCGGCTCTGTCATCAGCGCGAATTCCTTCCTGGTTTCCGGCATATTGCGCAC
>CAIKAS010000323.1 GCA_903825445.1 uncultured Acidobacteriia bacterium | reverse complement strand
TGCTGGGCGGCCTGGGCGTGGGCGGCATCGACGTCGTCAAGCAAAGCCGGGGCGGACAGGGAGGCGACCTGGACGGCGAGGAAGATTCCGATCAGCAGAAGCCAGGCGAACCATATGGATGGCCGGGAAGTGCGGAGGCCGGACGTGCCGGGTTGCCCATTGGCTTGCCTCTGGGCTTGCCTGTCAACTTGGGAAAATGGTATCAACTCTCTATACTAAACAGACGGTGTTTATACGCCCAAAGCGGCGTTTCGCTTACCGCGCACGCTGGACCATTGAATGACTGAAAGCCGCACAGACAATATCGCCGAATTCTCACCTGCGCGTCGCGAGCTGGATCTGGCAGTGGTGTTGCCGACGTTCAACGAAAGGGAGAATATCCCGGAGGTGATTGGCCGTCTTTTCGCCACACTGAGCGGTCTGGAGTGGGAAGCGATCTTTGTGGACGACGATTCGCCGGACGGCACGGCGGAACTTATCGATTCCTATGCGCGGGAAGACAGGCGAATTCGCTGTATCCGGCGTGTGGGCAGGCGCGGACTTTCATCGGCCTGCATTGAAGGCATGCTGGCGACACCGGCGAGTGTGGTCGCCGTGATGGATGCGGATCTGCAACACGATGAGAGCATTTTGCCGAAGATGCTGGCAAAACTGCGCGGCGAGGCTTTGGACGTGGTGGTAGCGACGCGCAACGCCGATGGTGGCAGCATGAGCGACTTCGCGCCGGCCCGGGTCATTCTAAGCCGTTTGGGGCAGCGGGTCAGTTCGGTTATGATTCGGTGCGGCCTGAGCGATCCCATGAGCGGGTTCTTTCTGGTGCGGCGGAGTTTGTTTCTGGAAGTTGTGAACGAACTGCACGGGGGCGGATTCAAGTTCCTGCTGGACATTCTGGCTACGAGCCGGCAGCCGGTTCGGGTTGGCGAGGTTGGGTACAGATTCCGGAACCGTGTGAAGGGAACGAGCAAACTGGATATCAGCGTCGCGATGGAGTATCTGTTCCTGGTGCTGAGTAAGCTGACTGGCGGCATAATACCGACGCGTTTCGTCATCTTTGCGCTGGTGGGGGCGATCGGGCTGGTTGTGAACCTTGGATTTCTTTCACTGTTACTGTTCAGATTCCATATGGGCTTCTCGGCGGCGCAGGCGTGGGCCACGCTGGCGGCGATGACGTGTAACTTTTTTCTGAATAATCAGATTACATATCGCGACCGGAGACTACACGGCGTGTATCTGATTCTGGGGCTGGCGACGTTTTGTCTGGCGTGCTCATTCGGGGCCTGGGCGAATGTCAGCTTTTCCGGCAACCTGCTGCGTTCGGGCGTGCCGTGGTATCTGGCGGGGCTTGCCGGAACGCTGCTGAGCGCCGTGTGGAATTACTCGGTGAGTAATCTGTTTACGTGGCAAATGCCTCAGAGGCGCAGGGTGAGCGAGGCGACGGATTCCGTGAAGGCGATCCAGGCATCGTATGAGCCACCGACACCGCCTGCCGGTGGGCTGGGCGCTTGACGGATTCATGGAACCGCGGGTAAGCTTAAGCCCGTCTCGGGGGGAGCGGAAGCTCGGGTCGTTTTCGGCAGGGAGGAGTGGCCCTTAAATCCGCACCTACTTGCTCTCACGATCGTTTTTGTCTGCCCGAAATCGTTATACTGGCGAAACGCGACTGCAGCCTGGCACGCGGCGGGAACAATGAAGAGGCCGGCTGAAAGCCGGCCGCGGGCAGGATTGCCCGCCCCCCAGTCTGCGCTTGAGGTTATTGTGCGGGGTTCGGAATTCGTCATCCAAAAAGGCTATTCTTGAATCTATCCGGGCTTGTCCGTAGTCCAAAACCCTGGGGAGTGAGATGGTGATTGAAGCGGGGAAACAGGTTAACCGGCTCGCATGTCTGGAGGTGCGGGGTGGGAACGACCTGGCCACATACGCGGCCGACCTGCCTGGACTGGCGGGCTGGGTATCGTGCCAGCCTCTGCGCCCTTCGGTGAAAGGCGGGGATGTCTACTACCTTTCAGCCTGTAGCCAGGGTGTGATGACGAGGGTCGCTTTGGCGGATGTCTCGGGTCACGGAGACGGTGTCAGCGCCGCAGCTATCCGGCTACGGGATGCGTTGCGAAGTCACATCGAGCGCTGGGATCAGTCCGCGCTGATCCGGCATCTTAACGACAACTTTCTGAAGAGCGCGCATGGGGTCCGGTTCGCCACCGCATTTCTGGCCAGCTACTATGCCAATTCCGGAGAATTGCTGTTCACGAATGCCGGTCATTTGCCTCCGCTCTGGTATCGCCGGGCAACCAGGCAGTGGGATTTCCTGCATGATTCGACACCGCTGAGTAAAGAGATTGTCGATCTGCCGCTCGGGATTATCGCCGGAACTGAATACTCTCAGACCGCGGTTCAGCTGGAGCCTGGGGATTTACTGCTGCTCTATACGGACGGCATCAGCGAGGCATATGACGATTCCGGCACTCAACTGGGTCAGGAACGTCTGCTCTCCATGGCGAGAACGTTGCCGGTGGATTCGGCGATTGCGGCTGGCGAAGAACTGGTGGCGGCGACTGCGCGTTTTAGTGCCAATGCCCCGGCAACCGACGACCAGACTGTAGTCGCATTGCAACGGATTGAAGACGGAGCTTCAAGATGACCGGCGATGTGCACCGTCTGCGGGTCAGGTTCGCGATGCCCAGCGATCCGCGATATCTGCCGGTAGTGCGCGGTACCGTCGGCTCTCTGGCCGCCGCAATTGGCTGGGATGAGTGCGACTGCCGAGCCATCACGCTGGCTGTGGATGAGGCGCTTACCAACGTCATTCGCCACGCGTATCACAATTCCCCGGACGGGCTGATTGAACTGGAATGCCGCGAGAGCGCGGACGGACTGGAAATTACGTTACTGGATAGCGGAGAGGCGCCGGATAAATCTAATATATGTGTACGCGAGCTTGGGTGCGACCAGCCCGGAGGGTTGGGAACTCACATCATCAGGAAAGTCATGGACAGTGTTTCCTACGAGGCATCGCCCGAAGGAAACCGGTTTGTCGCGAGAAAGGCGCTGATAAGGAAAACACCGTGAAAATATCCGTTCGCGATGTAGG
>CAIKAS010000322.1 GCA_903825445.1 uncultured Acidobacteriia bacterium | reverse complement strand
GTTCCTGTTCGGTGAACGCGGTACCTTTGTTCACCAAAGGATCGCGCAATAGCGCCATCCCGCGCAGAGAACTCGGCGCATCCATGATGCATCTCCTCTAGAATACCGTCCGTATAGCAAATAAAGACGACCGGTTTGCAATACCGCACCCGGCCCCGATGGATATCAAGTCACGGACCTAGCCGGCCAGCCCTAGCTCTTTCGCCAGATCGTCGATGCGTACGGCACCAACGAAAGCATCGTGTCGAATTGCCATGTGCGCATCGCGTTTGCGCCCAATCAGTTCGAGACGGCGGAATTGCTGTCAAGAATGACCGGGACCGCGACCGTCGCCAAGGCAAGCTACAACTTCAGCGGTTCGCGCCTTTCGCCAGTGATGGGTCACATCAATGCGAGCGTTGAGCACATTCAGCGCCCTCTGATGACACCGGACGAAGTGGGGAGAATCAAGCCGCCCAGGAAGGAAGGCGAAGGAAACTCTGAGCGGATCGTCGATCCCGGGGACATGTTGATCTTCGTTTCCGGCCATCATCCGATTCTCGGCACTCAGATGCTCTATTTCACCGATCCCGTGCTCGCGTCGCGCGCACAACTCCCGCCGCCGGATGAGTTCTGGTCGATAGAGAAAGGCGTTGTCGTCAAGCAGCCGCCTATTGACCGCACTCGCCACGAAATCAGCGAGGCTGAGACTCTTGCGCCGCAGGCGAACGATGTCGCTGGTGGGCCGGCTCCGGTCGAAGAACTGCCCAACCCGCGAATGCAGGGTTTTATTGAAGAATTCAAAACAGGAGCGAATACATCATCATGCAAATGAACCGCATTGAAATTGCAGGTTTTCTGGCGGCGCGACCCGATGCCAGGTATCTGGCTTCCGGGACGAAGGTCGCCAATGCCCGACTCGGAGAGTCGCACCGTTACAAGGGTGCTGACAATCAGGCCGTCACTCAGACGAACTGGCATAGCCTGACGTTCTACAACTCTTTGGCCGATCAGGCGCTGACGTATGACAAAGGCATAAATCTGTTCATCGAAGGCACTGTGCAGCAACGCAAGTTTACGCCGAAGGACGGATCGGAGCGAACTGTCCATGAGGTGATCGTTCAGTCGTGTCATGTTATCGGCAACTCTCCGCCGGCTTCGGCGGCGACCGAGAACAGCGTGCCCGTAGCGTCATCCAACGGAGAACTGGATCATGCAGAAGCTACGGATACCTGGCCGATTTAAGGTTCCACCGCTAATCCGACTCAGGGCGCCTGCTCTGACATTGGCTCTCACATCTCTCGCCGCATTTGGTCTTTGCGCATGGGGAGGCCTCCGGCTCAATTCGACGGGTTCTCTTCCCCTTGGTCTGTACCGCGTGAGTACCGCGGCGGATGCCAATCTCGCTGAGTTTTGCCCGCCTGAACCGTATTCGCGGTTGTCGGTTGTTCGGCAGTACCGGAATCCAGGGAACTGCCCCGACGGAGATAGTCCTCTTCTGAAGCCAATTGTTGCGAGGCAGGGCGATGTCGTGGTGCTTTCGAAATCGGGACTACAGGTTAACGGAGTATTGCTTCGGAACACGGCGGCGCGCGCTCAGGACAGCAAAGCGCGGTTCCTACCGCACTATCCGTTTGGAACTTATCGGGTCAGTTCAGGGACGATCTGGGTTGCGTCGTCATATCACCCGCTGAGCTTCGACAGCCGGTACTTTGGACCGATTTCGACGACCATCATCCGCCACCGTCTGAAGCCCTTCCTCACTTTATGACTCTACGATCTGACAATGTGCTTTCATTCTGCAGTGCGACAGCCATCGGTTTGGCTGTATCGACCGGGCATCCCGTCGGCCTCGCCATGGCGGCGGGGATGCCAATCGTGTGCCTCACGCCCAGAAATCGCAAGGCCGCTTTCGAGAGCACGCTGGGCTACTACACTGCCGGGCTGTGGCCGATGATTCCTGGCCTGCAGCGCTATATCGGATCGGCTGGGAGTCCGCTCGTTCCGTTCGGGGTATGGCTAATCGCGGCGATCCTGCTGGCGGTGCCCTGGACGGTAGCATGGACTGACCGGGTTGCACAATACATCTGGCGGGTGCCGTTGGCGTTTGTTGCGGCTACTATTCCACCACTCGGGATCATCGGCTTCATTTCACCCCTCGGCGGCGCGGGCTACCTTTTTCCTTCCACAGGCTGGGCCGGCCTCGCAGCAGTGGCGTTACTTCCCGGGATTTTACTCGCGGCCCGCGGGACGTCGCCGCGCGTTCGATTGGCGGTAGCGTCACTCACATTTGCGACTTGCGGGTTACTTGCGTTCGGCGGTCGCATGGGGT
>CAIKAS010000321.1 GCA_903825445.1 uncultured Acidobacteriia bacterium | reverse complement strand
TTGCGCACCGTCGCGCGCGACACCGACAGCGTGCGCACGATTTCCTTGATCGTCCGACCCTGCTCAAAATAAGCGCGCCGTATCTCGCCGATCTTGTCCACGCCAATCATCCCCGACAGCCCTTCCCAGCCGCCAAGGCCAAAAGGAAGGACGCTGACACATCACGTCAGAGGGGGTCGGAATTGGACGCGAAAAGACCCCTCAGGGGGTCAATATTGCAAGCAATTTTGCATCCAGATGTTTAGGAGGCGGTTTTGGCTAAGACGACCAAACAGAAAAAGACTCCGCCCAGATCGGACGGACGGCGGCCGCTTACAACCTACATGTTTCCGGATACAATCAAGCAACTGAAGATGGCGGCGCTCGAGGAAGACCGGAATGCTTATGAGATCTTGGAGGAAGCCGTCAGCCATTGGCTGGAACGTCGAAAGAAGCAGAAGTGACCGCTGATCCCGCCGCGGTGGGAGGAGCTGATGTTGGCCACGTCGCGGGTTCCGGGGGCGTTCAAGGCGCTAACGCCGCTTCGCCCAAGGGGCTGACCGGCTTCTTCAAAAGACTGGCGCAATACTACGCGGAGTTTCTGTCGACCGATTTCAAGAAGCAACGGCTGCCTCGTCGTCAGCTTCAGACTTCCGACGCGCAGGGAAGGATGGTCGGCATCCCTCTGCGGAAGTACCCCGGATTCCAGCAGAAGCTCTGGGAGGATCTTGCCAAGCCCGTCGGCGCCGGACTGTCGTTCACCGTCGCACGCGGCAGTTGGCGGGCCGAATTGCCGAAGGCGGTCGTCGAGACGACGGCCGCACACATCGCGCAAGTCACCCAAGAGGACATTGATGCAGTAATTGCAGGGGTGATGAAGAACGCGGTTCGCGTGCGGAAGTCGGTGGGCGACGATCCGCATGTAGCGTTCGAGCAATTCATAGAGGATGTTCGCGCCAGTCTGGCGCGCAACGTCATCGGCCCGCTTCTGGACCGCATGGAAGGCTTCTTTGCCCGTACGGAAAGCAAGCCGGTCGAGTCTCTGCACGAACTTCAGGACCAGCTTTCCGCCCGGCTGGTGAACGGAATTGAAACTGCGTCCGGACCGACATTCTCCAGACTGCTGGTCGAAAATGCCCCGGAACCTCTTGAGGCTTTGATCCGGGATCAATTGGAAATCACACTTGTCCGGGCCGAATTGGAAGCCTTCTTTGCCACCTTCACTGCCGCGGATCTTTACGTCGATCTGTCAGATCTGGTCCGCTCATCCCGTCTCGTAGAGAATACCGATTTCTATTTGCACATCGGCGAAGTCCATCATTCCGGACACGTATTCCCGACCTTCTACATTCCATTTTCGGCGGAGCGGACCGAACAGGGCTTCAAGATCACCGCTGAACCGCGTCTCTACGTCAACAAACGCGCGATGGACTACGTCGCGCAGGAAGTTTCGAAGACGGAGGGTCGGCCCACGCCGGCGTCAATGATTCGGGAGCGCATCTTCTATCTTACCCCCGAACAGTCCGCGGTTGGCGTCGCTCAGAAGCTGTTCGACGATCTGGCCGGCAGTTTCAATCTGCGCGCCGACATCGACTTCCGCGCTCCGCGCGACCAGAAGGTCAGCAGTTCCCACGTCATAGCCACCAACCGGCTGTCATTCTCGCTCTTTGATCGCTCCGATGAATCTATGGTCAACGACTATGAGGCCCTGCTGACCGGCATAGACACGGGCGGAGAAGTTGTCGAATTTTTCGAGTCGCTCATCGATGACTTCCTTTTGAAGAATCCA
This sequence comes from uncultured Acidobacteriia bacterium, assembly GCA_903825445.1. Lineage (GTDB taxonomy): Bacteria > Acidobacteriota > Terriglobia > Bryobacterales > Bryobacteraceae > BOG-234. The sequence goes on along the minus strand of CAIKAS010000321.1, from coordinate 1,856 downwards.
GTTTCGGTGCGGGCCGACGTCGATGGCGAATGGGCCGAGATGGCCATGCCGGAACGCCTCGTATTCGACAGCCCGCTGCCGCTTGTCGAAGAGCAGCGCAAGATTCTCTCTGCGATCAGGCATCCAGACTCGCGTTTCATAGCGGTCGAAGGCCCACCCGGGACCGGCAAATCCCATACGATCACCGCAGTTGCGTTCGACCTCATTCTGGCTGGCAAGAACCTCCTTGTTCTTTCGGACAAGAAGGAGGCCCTCGATGTGGTCGAAGACAAGCTGAATCAGGCGCTGGCGAAGGTGCGGCCTTCCGCCGATTTTCCCAACCCAATTCTGCGTCTCGGGATGAATGCGTCCAACTATGGCCAGCTACTCAAGAAGAGCGCGATCGAACGCCTTCAGGTGAACCAACGGATACTGCGTAAAAGCCGGCCGGACCGCGAAAAGGCTTTGGCGACCGATCGTGCCGAGTTGAAGAAGGGACTGGATGAGACGGTCCGGACCTACGCGCAGATCGACGTCGCCGAAATAGCAGAGCTTGAGCGCGACACAGCCACTATGGTGCAGCAGCGGCCGGAGGCGGCCGCCGTGCTCTCGGACCCGGCCTTGTCCGCGATTGTGGAAGATATTGGCACCATTGCCGACTATCTGCGGTCAAACCGGGTGCTCGGGTTGATCCTCCGCTGGCAGGGCGCAAATCCACGGCGCCTGAACGAGGTGGCGCGCATAGCCACCGCCATGAGCTCACTTCCGGCCGCAGCGATGGACTTCGGCCCGATCATTGCCTTTTCTATCGAACGACTGAGCATTCTGGACCGCGCTGTCGCTGCCATCGAGGACTGCAGGAATGCGGTGTTCGGCTATCTGTTCGCCGGCAAGAAGCTGCGCGAGATCGCACGCATACTCCGCGAGGAATGCAAGATACGCGATTGCGACAACCCGAAAGCCGACCTCGCCAAACTGAAATTGTGGCGCACCAACCTCAACAAAGTGCGCGACCATCTGGCCGTGTTCGATCTGGGCACTGAATTCGAGGCCGCCGTCGTTCTGATCGGAGGCAAGCTGGTGACACACGGTGCTGGCGCATTGGTTCCGGAGCCCGTGTTGCATGCAGCCCGGCGCCTCGACGAGGCGATGAAACTGAAATCACCCTTGCTCGCCGCGGCCGATGGCAGGTTCTATCCCACACTTCTCGAAAGCGATGACGGGCCGCTGGCATGGCTCGATCGCATGGGCGCCTTGAAGCTTCGAGAGGCTGAAATCCGCGAAAAGTTCACGGCCGTCCCCCAAGTCGATTACGTTGGCGCCAAGACCAAGATCGAAAGTCTGAATACGCAATTGCTGGCCGAACGTATCGATGAGCGGCTGATCGAATTCCACGACCACAAGAAGAACGACGCCCTCGCGCTCGCCAAGATCGTCCGTGAAAAGCAACGCTTCCCAGTAGACAAGTTCGCCGACATCCAGCGTGCCTTCCCCTGCATCATTGCAGGCTTGCGCGACTACGCCGAGTTCATCCCGCTTGAGCGTGAACTTTTCGATCTGGTGATCATCGACGAGGCATCTCAGGTCTCCATCGCCCAGGCGCTACCGGCCATTCTGCGCGCCAAGAAGGTGCTGGTTCTCGGTGACCGGAACCAGTTCGGGAACGTGAAAACCACCAATGCTTCCCGCGAAGTCAACGCGGCCTACATGTCCGATCTGATCAAGGCATTCGAAGAGGACTTCTCGCAGGCCGGGCAGACCGCACGCACCAAGATCGACCTGTTCAACATCCGAAGCAGCGTGCTCGATTTCATCGAGCCTATTTCGAACTTCGCCATCCAACTGAAGAAGCACTTCCGGTCGTATCCGGAAATGAT
>CAIKAS010000320.1 GCA_903825445.1 uncultured Acidobacteriia bacterium | reverse complement strand
CTATCTATGGTTGTGGTTGGGTTCATCGTCGTCTTCGAATGGGACGCTCTGTTCCTCGACCGTCGCGATTATCAGGTTCTCTTGCCGCTGCCATTGTCTCTGTGGAAGGTGTTCCTCGCAAAAATGGCGGCGTTCCTCTTGTTTCTTGCCCTGTTCATCGCGGCCATCAACGGCGCCGCAACATTGTTTTGGTCCAGCGTTTTCGACCCGGGCATTTTCCCTGTCGTCGTAGCAACTCACTTGCTGATCGTCTTAATCTCCGGGCTATTCTCCGCTTTCGCCGCCGCTGCGATTCAGGGACTGCTGCTCATCATCGTGCCCGCTCGTTGGTTTCGCCCGGTAGCCACCTTCGTGCAGACCATTCTGATGACCGTAATGGTGATGCTCTTCTTTCTTTCGCCTTTGTTGGCCGGCGCCATCAAGCCAGCCGTGCTTGCGTTCAGCGGCTTCGCGCGATATATTCCGGCCTATTGGTATGCGGGGCTGTATGAACAGGTGCGCCCCGCTACCGGGAGTCACGCGCTTCTCGATTTGGGCCGATATGCCCTGCCTGGCCTGGCCGCTTCCATTGCATTGTTTGCGCTGACGCATCTTCCTGGTTACCGGTGGCAAATGGTCAGGCTGATCGAAACGCCGCCGTCGAGTCCCTCGGGTCCCGGTCGTCTCAGGGCAGCACTGAACGCTGCGGTCGATCGCCTGCTCTTAAAGAATCCGACACAGCGGGCCGTCTACCATTTCATCGGACAAACCATCAGCCGCAGCATGAAACACCGGCTTTTTCTTGCTGTCTATGCGGGCTTCGGCGCTGCGCTGGTCGTGTTCAATCTGGGACCGGCGCTGGTAACAACCGGCTTTGGCCCCACATTCAGGGTTACTGGCTTTGCGCCGGATCACTCGATGATGTTGAGGGTTCCGCTGATGCTTTCCTTCGTACTTATCACGGGACTCAGGGCCGCTTTCAGCTTCCCGGCCGAACTGAACGCGAACTGGGGCTTTCAAATCAGCGACACGAATCACGCGGCGGATTGCCTGAGCGCCGTGCGCAAGTGGACGATTGTCTGTGGCGTCATACCCTTGTTTCTTCTGCTCATCCCCGCGGAGCTTCAGTTTCTTCCATGGACTGACGTCCTCTTTCAAACGCTTTTCGGCATGACTCTTTCTCTTCTGCTCACGGAGGCCATGCTGGTCGGCTTTCGAAAAATTCCTTTTACGTGCGGCTACTTTCCGGGCAGGAACAATCTCGTTATGGTCGTGGCTGTGTATATTGCCAGCCTGATGCTCTACACCAGTGACTGGATGACGGAACGTGAAGCCCGCCTCATGAAAGACCCGCTGAGCGCGGCAGCTTTCTTCTGCATGGCGCCGTCTTTGTGGCTGGCGCTGGTGAAATGGCGCGGCAAGACCGGAACCGATGACGGACTGGACTATGCCGGAGAGAGCGATCCCGTGGTTCGCACTCTCGGGCTGAAACCGCAATAAAAGAGGACGAGGATTCACATGCTGGAAATCCAGGCGCTCACTAAATACTACCGGAATGTCCCCGTGGTGAACCATGTCAGCTTCACAGTCGCGCCTGGCGACGTCACCGGCTACCTCGGCCCCAACGGATCCGGTAAATCGACAACGGTGAAGATGATTACGGGCTTGCTGGAACCCAGCATGGGCAGGGTGCTGCTGGATGGCCAGGACATTCGGGCGGATCTGCCCGCATTCCGGCGCCGGCTCGGATATGTCCCCGAAGAGCCCCACCTTTATTCCTATCTGACCGGCCTCGAGTACCTGCAGTTGATTGGTCGGTTGCGGCTCCTCCCAGCGCGGCTGGTGGACGAAAAAGCCAACGATCTGCTGGCGCTGTTTACACTTCACCCCTACCGGCACGCGCCGATTTCGTCATACTCCAAGGGCATGAAGCAGCGTGTCCTGATCGCCGCCGCGCTGCTTCACGATCCCGATCTGCTGATCCTCGACGAGCCGCTCTCCGGCTTCGATATCGCGTCAGCCCAGCTGTTCCGTTGCCTCTTAAAAGAACTCGCGGCCGCCGGGAAGATGATCATGTTCATTTCACACGTTCTCGAAACGGTGGAGAAGATCTGCGAAAAGGTCGTCATTATTTATAAGGGCGAGATTCGGGCGGCGGATTCCGTGGAACACCTCAAGAGCCTGATGCAGTTGCCATCGCTCGAAGAGATTTTTTCGCAGTTGTCCGAACAGCAGGACTTTGAAGCGGCGGCCAGGGATATTGTTTCCGTGATGAGAGCGCAATAGGATGAAGGTATTCTTCGCCCTGATTTTGTTGTTCGCACAAGGCGCCATGCCGCCGGCTTTCGAGGTCGCATCCATCAAAGAGGCTCCGCCGCTATCGATTGAACACATCCAGGCGGGACAGTTTCATGTCGGCCTGAACATCGATGGCTCCCGTGCTGACTACGGCTTCATGTCGCTCGCCGATCTGATTCCTTACGCCTGCCGCGTCAAATGGTATCGAGTGTCGGGACCGGCGTGGACGAATGAAACGCGATGGGATATCCTGGCGAAGATCCCTACAGGTCAATCTGCGGATCGCGCTCCCGAAATGATGCGAAGTCTGCTGGCTGAACGCTTCAAACTGGCGATCCATCGCGAGAACCGTGAGCAATCCGTCTACGCGCTGGTGAGAGGAAAGGGCATTCTGAACATCAGGGAAGCCGCAGCCGACGAAGCGGTGTCTGCAATGCCTCAACCGGCAGAAAACGTGCGCATGAATACCACCAGCACCGGGAGCGTGATTTCCGGCGGCGCCACCGGAACGGTGCGCCTGACGCCGGGCCCTGGCGGCGTGCAAATGCAGATGGCGAGAATCACTATGGCTGCACTGGCCGACATGCTCTCGCAATTCATGGATCGGCCCATCGTCGATGCCACCGGACTCAAAGGCAACTACCAGGTCACGCTCGGTCTGATGGGCGACTTGATGATGGGTATGCCCGCCGCACAGAAGTTGACAGCGATCTTAGGACTGGGTTTGCCGGGTATGATGCCAGACACGTCGGCTCCGGCAATCTTTCAGGCGGTGAACAATCTCGGTCTCGAGTTGCAGCCACGCAAGTCTCCCGTCGAGACCATCGTCGTGGATCACCTGGAGAAGACACCGACTGTGAACTAACTCACACTATATTCGCCAAACTCAGACGATCTTTTCCCACCAGGCTTTGGCCGCAGGCAGGGAGAGTTCATTAATCCGTGCCCGCAATCGCTGAATGTGCGCCGTTCGGTCGTGAGCCTCGTGATGCGTCTTGCTCGCCCAGCTCTCGTGAAACAGGAATTTCGACGGATCGTCAGCCGACACGTGCAGGTCATAAAATAGGCATCCATCCTCCTGTCGCGTTGGTCCGACGACCTCGGTCAATGCCGCTCTCAACTCCGCCTCCTTCCCAGGGCGGGCCTGAAAGTTAACGGTCATGATAATCGGCGTGGCGTCCATTTGTTTAGTGTCCATCGACATCCTTAATTTATACCCCTCGTCCTGCCTGTATTGTTTCACGACTTCGGAAAATATCGCCCAATTCGCCGATAAGCAAAGTGGAGGATATTGGCCGCATGGCCGGCAGCGAGACTCACGGGCGGCCGCGCATTCGCCTTACATGCGCCGTCCAGCCGGAAGCCGGACTGTCATCTAAAGAATTAATTATGACCTCGGCTGCCATATTACCCCTGTTCTTGCGCACTAGATAAATGACGGGGGAGATTTATGTCTAAACGTGCCTCGTCCTTCGGATTACAGGCGGGAGTATACCTGTCACTAATCTTGTGGGGCGCGCAGTTGTCGGCTGGAACCTGGCGGGGCCAGGTGGAAATACTCGTTGTCGATAATGGACAGAATGCGCCGGCGCACACCCGCGTGTTTCTGAGAACCGACGCCGAAACCCTGGAACTACAGGGTGCGGCGGCCGGGAACCTTCACACCGGCCAGACGGTACAGGTGATCGGTGACGTCACCGCAGGCATAGCCGGGCACTCCGGTCCGCCAGGCCCAGGCATTATCCGCGCTCCACACATAACGCCAGTACCCGTGGCTTCCGGCGATGCCAGTGGATGCAGTGCTGTTGGTGAGCAGAAGACGGTTGTGATTCTGGCATCGTTTCCCTCGAAGGCGCTCCTCTCTTCGGTGACACCGGACCTGATGAAATCGAGTTTCTTCGGTTCAGGCCAGACTGGTTCCGGCCAAACCGGTCAGAGCCAGACCGTCGACGAATTTCTCCGGGAATCGTCCAACGGACAAACCTGGCTGAGCGGCACGGTACTCGGGCCCGTCGTCATGGATAGCGACTACTTCGACCAGCCTATTGCCGAGCGCGACTCCGCAGTGCGCGCTGCGGCAGCGTTGGCGGATCTGACCCCCTACAATCGCATCGTCGTAGTGGCGCCGCAGGGCCAGAGTGGGCTCGAATCCGGTGGCATGGCGCTGCTCGGCTGCGACACCGTGCCGTCTCCCCAGGGCGACCCCACCGCATCGTCCATCTGGATGGGTGCCGAGAGCCTTGTCTCGCAGAATGAGACCGTGACGATTGCCGCGCACGAAATGGGGCACGCCTTCGGGCTACAGCACGCGCGGCTGGCGGACTACGGCGCAGACGTGCTCGGGCCGGTCAACCAGGCTGCGGCAGCGTGGGACTCTTTGCACGAATACGGCGACTCGTTTTCCAACATGGGGCGGCAGACTGCCCAATGGTCAGCCCCCCAGAAGTCACTGCTGGGCTGGCTGCCGGAGCTTAGCACGCAGTTGGTCTCCCGAGCGGGGACTTATACGCTCTCGCCCTATGAAACCAATGTCGGCACACGTGTCCTGCGCGTGACTCGTCAGAGAAGTGATGACGCACTCCTCTGGCTTGAATACCGGCAGCCGCAGGGCACATTCGACGCGACGCTGCCGCAGAATGCGTTCACCGGTTTGCTGGCGCATTACGAAGATCCGGCTCTCGCTCCAACGGTGGGTGGCTCAACTGCGGCGATGTATTCGAACCTGGTGAATTTCCACCCGGAAATTGCCAATACCGCCGATCCGTTTCTGCACGTCGGGCAAAGCTGGAATGATCCGTATAGCAGCCTGCGCCTGACAGTGACGAATGTCTCTGCCGCTGGGCTAACCGTCAGCGTCTCATACGCGGCGGCACCGGTTTGCGCCAGTTCCGTGACCGGGCAGGCCGCATTCCCGAGCGACGGCGGTACGGGTCTTGCCACAGTGGTCGCCCCGGCTGGTTGCCAATGGTCGGCCGCGACGACGGCGTCCTGGATTCAACTCGGCACATCCGACAACTCCGGTTTTGGCTTCACAGTCAGCCCGAATCCGAATGTGTCGCCGCGCTGGGCGAAAATCACCGCGGGCGATGCGTTTCTGATCGTCACTCAGGCAGGCACATCCGCAAGTCTCAGCCTGACCCCGTACTCACAACTCATACCCGCATCCGGAGGTACGGGACAAATAGCCGTTGCCACCACGGCGCCGGATTACGCGTGGGCTTTGGGAACGGATGTGGAATGGATCACCGACGTGGAAACCTCCACTTATCAGACGGTAGGCCCGTGCTCGGTTCGCTATATTGTTGCGGCCAACACTGGTGCCATGCGCGTTGGGCACATAACGCTGGACGATCAGGTATTCACGATTACGCAGGATTCCGGAACTCCATCGAACAGTCCCTTAACATTTACACAATCCAATCCTCAGGATGCCCCTTCCGCGCGGCTGAACCAGGCAATGGCCCAATCTCCCGTAACAGGGCAGGCGATTCTGTATGGTGGCGCGTTCGATACGACCTTCTCCTCGGAAACCTGGATGTGGAATGGTTCGAACTGGGCGCTGCAACATCCAGCCAACAATCCAGGTCTTCTTGCCGGGCATGCCATGGTTCTCGACAAGGCGCACAACCAGGTCGTGCTTTTCGGCGGACAGGACGGCGTCACCTTCGGTTTCAGTAATCAGACCTGGGTGTTTGACGGTGTGAATTGGCAGCTGATGCATCCCGCCTCGAGTCCGCCCGCCAGGATCGGTCACGCCATGGCCTATGACGAGGTTTCGCATCGCGTCGTGATGTACGGGGGGTCGGGTGACCCCGGCGCCGGCAGCGATACCTGGCTTTGGGACGGAGCCAACTGGACACAAGCCGTGACTTCGGACAGCCCGGGGCCGCGGACAGGACAAGCGATGACGTTTGATGCTGCGCACGGCGAGACGATTTTGTTTGGTGGCATGGTGATTGGCGGTGCGCCAGCCTGGCCCTCGGACACGTGGGCGTGGGACGGGTCGGCCTGGCATTTGAAGTCCGTTGCCCTTCCTCCCTCAGGCCGGATCGGACACGTGCTGGCCTATCACCCAGGTTTGGGCGCGGTCACAATGATTGGCGGAACCGGTGGTAAGGAGATCACGGACAACAGCTGGCAGTACGATTTCCGGCGCGAGACATGGCTCTGGGATGGCACGCAATGGACACAGCAGTTCCCCGATAACCAGCCCGGTCCCGCATATACGTTGGGCGCGGCCTGGGACGCCGCGAACCAGGCGCTCACGGTGCATGTGGGTGATGACCTCACGTGCACATCGCGCGGACCCAAGACGTTCGCGTTGACCGGTTCGAAACCGTAATACAGAGGGGCTTAGGCTCCTGTATTTCTTCGTACCTGCAAAACCGCGCAAAAACGCCGATGAGATAGACCAAGGTCTTATCTGCCGTGCGCCTTCCGTCCTGCATCTCCGCCTTCGGTCTCGTGCTGCTCAGCTCTGCGGCCAGTGTCGCTCAGCAGTACAGCTTTGAGTACTATGGCGTGGATCGGGGCCTGACCAATCTTGCCGTCAGATCGCTCTATCAGGACAAACAGGGCTATCTGTGGATGAGCACGGAGAACAGCGTCTTCCGTTACGATGGCGAACGATTTCAGGAACTTGGCCCCGCCGACGGGCTTCCCCTGTCGAACGCGGCGATGTTCGGCGAAGCCCCGGACGGCACCCTGCTCGTAGGCGGCAAGTTCGGGCTATACCGTATGGCCGCAACCGGTCGCCATTTTGAGTCCCTTCCCATGCCGGGGGCAACCAGGGTAATGTGGGGCTCCAGTATTCAGTCTGACGGCCACGGCGCAACTTATATTGCTACCGAAGCGGGCGTTGTGCTGATGACCAGGAATCCGGAGGGCTCGCTGCAAATGCGCCTGCTCTCCGCCCCCGCCCATGCCGGCACACCCGCGGCGAACGGACTGCTCATTGAAGGCAGTTCCATCTGGTGGGGATGCGGCGATGAGATTTGTTTTTCCGGCAGCGGCACGTCCTCGGTATTCGGACCTGGCTCCGGCATCCTCCCCGGACAATGGCGCGCCATGATCAGGGCCGGAAACGGTGACTTATGGGCCCAAACGACAACCGGTAAGATCGCCGTGATGCGGCACGGAAGCAACCGGTTCGGCCGCGCCAATCTGCCGCGCCTCCCCGACCTGGAAGCCCGCGGACTGATCGCAATCGATAGGGAAGGGAACGTCCTCATTCCCGTCGCCGACGGCATGTTGGTGGAGGAGCATGGCCGATGGCAAAGAGTCACTCGTGCCGCCGGTCTCTATGGACCCGTGTATTCGGTCTTGCAGGATCGTGAGGGTTCCGTCTGGGTAGGACTTGCCGGTCACGGTCTGGCCAAGTGGCTCGGCTATGGAGAGTGGGCCCATTTCAACTCCGATAGCGGACTCAGGAGCGATCTGGCTTACGAGGTGGCGCCAGTCGCGAACGGACAATTCTGGGCAGGAACTGACGAAGGACTGTTTCTGGGCAAGCAGACGCAGGACGGTTGGAACTGGACCCGCCATGCGGCGCTGGGAAACGTAGCCATCCACAGCGTCCGTTCTGATCGACACGGCAAGCTATGGCTCGGCACCGAAAACAGGGGTGCGGCTCGATTCGATCCGCAGACCGGCCAGGTCGAGTGGTTCGACAAGACACAGGGACTTGCCGCTGAGAGTCCATACACCTTGTTCCTCGACAGGAAGAATCGGATTTGGGCTGCTTCCATGACCGGCCTTTTCGTGGCGGATTTGGATGAGCTGCGATTCCGGCCGGTGGAAGGGCTTCCCGCGGGGTTGTTCTGCCTTGCTATAGTCGAGAGCCCAAACGGCGATATTTGGGCGGGAACACAACAGGGGTTGTATCGTCTTGCGAATGGCCACTGGAGCCAATTTACGACGGTTCAGGGTCTCACCAACACCGAAATTCTCAGCCTCGCCGCCGACGATACCGGCACCATTTGGGTTGGATATCAGTTCGGCTCCCGCATAGATCGGCTTCGGGTCAGCGCTGACGGCGTTACTGTCACCGCTGGGAAGTTTGTTCCCAGCCCAGCAAAAGGCACCACGTATTTCCTCGGCTTCGACGCTCGCGGGCGTCTCTGGGCAGGCACGGATCGCGGCGTCGATGTGCTAAACGGTGACGTTCGCCACGGAGCCTTTACGCCCGGTGCCGTTTGGGACCACTATGATCATCACGATGGGCTTGTCTGGGACGATTGCGATCTCAACGGATTTCACGCCAATCCGGACGGCACCGTCTGGCTGGGTACCAGCGGCGGGCTGGCTCTGTTTACACCGCGTGACACGGAGGTTCAGGCACCTCCGGTCACCATCCTCACCCAGCTGACGCTGGGCAAAAGTGTTGTCGATGCGACGCGCACACCTTCCGTCGATCACAACGCAAACTCACTGACCGCCAGGTTTTCCGCGTTGACGTTTGCGCGCGAAGACGCGGTCACGTTCCGCTACCGGCTTTCGCCGTTGTTCCGGGACTGGCGGGAGACGCACGAGAGGGAACTCGAATTCCCGGGACTGCCGCCGGCTTCGTACCGGCTGGAAGTTCAGGCACGCAACGGCTGGGGTAAGTTGAGCGAAAGCCCGGCAGTGTTTAATTTTGAAGTGAAGCCTCCCTATTGGCAATCCTGGTGGTTCATCAGCCTCTCTGCGCTTCTCGCGCTTGCGATGGCTGCGGCGCTTCTGCGTCTTCGGCTGCAATCCATGCGGCGGAGGGAGTGCGAACTCCTTCGCATGGTGGATGAGCGCACCACGGAGATGAAAAACGTGAACTGCTGTCTCGAGAGAACGACTTCGCAATTGCAGGAAGCCAACCGGCATCTGATGCAGCTCTCGACGCTCGATGGATTAACCGGCATCTCGAACAGGCGTTCGTTCGACGCCACACTGGAGACTGAGTGGCTTCACGCGCGGCGTGCAGGTACCCCGTTTTCGGTCGTAATGGCGGACATCGATTTCTTCAAGCGGCTCAACGATTCGGCCGGGCATCAAACCGGCGACGAATGCCTGAAGCTGGTGGCGCAGGCTTTGGCGAGTGCGGGGAAGCGCGGCATGGATTGCATTGCGAGGTACGGCGGCGAGGAATTCGCCATGCTTCTGCCGGGGACCGATGAAGCCCACGCTGCCGCACTGGCGGAGGCGGCTCGCGCGTGTGTACACAGGCTGGAGTTTCCTCATCCCGGTTCACCGTTTGGCCGCAGGGTTACGATTAGTCTGGGCGTTGCAACGCTAAGCGGCGGAAACTACTCCAGCCCTTGTGAACTTGTGAAGGCTGCCGATACCGCGCTCTATACGGCGAAGGCTCAGGGTCGGAACAGGGTGGTCGTGTTCGACGCTGCGAGAGTGCAGCAAGACATTTGGAATCTGGATAGAAATCGTGTCGCCGAGACGGCGCCGGTGTAAATCCGGAAGTTGGTGGGTGTTGTGGTGTACAAAGGCAGAACCGGGTCATCGCTGACAGTACTCCCTGTGGCGCACGCGACGTCCGCCTGATATCATGCCGCAATGAAATACTTGGCCTGCCTGATCGGAATCACGATCTGTGCCGCACTCGCACCTGCCCAACAAGCCGCGTCCGAAGCCCCTCTTCCGGAAGGCGCCGCTCGTCCCCAGCCACGACCGCCCAACCCGACACGCGATCCCCACACGCCCGGCTACGTCACTGCCAGGGAACTTTCCGACGGAAACAACGCCCCCGCCAACGAAGATGGCAACTTCATCCTCGGCGCCACACATCCCGCGGCACCCGAAATGACCGTGCAGCCAACTGTGCCGCAAGGCACGGTCTTCACCTTCACTATGGAATCGAAGGACAGTAAGTTCTACCCCGGCATCGTCCGCGAACCCAATACCGTTGGCACCGCCGACCCCGCCGATCCCGCCAAGTTCCGCGTCCCCACCAGCCACCCCGCTCCCTGGAAGCGCACCGTAGCCGTCTACGTCCCCAAACAGTATGTGCCCGGCACCATCGCTCCGTTCATCGTCGGTGCCGATGGACCAGATCGCGGCCTCTTCACCTGCCTCGATAACCTCATCGCTCAGAAACGCGTGCCGGTCATGATCGCCATCTCGATCGGCAACGGCGGCGGCGATGCTCAGGGCAGCGAGCGCGGCCTCGAATACGACACCCTCTCAGGCAAGTACGCCGAGTTCGTCGAAGCCGAAGTGCTGCCGCTCGTAGAAAAGCAGTACAACGTGAAATTAACAAAAGATCCCGACGGCCGCGCCACCATGGGCGGCAGCTCCGGCGGTTCTGCGGCCATGGGCATGGCCTGGTATCGTCCGGATCTCTACCATCGCGTGCTCACTTACTCGGGTACTTACATCAATAACCAGTGGCCCTGGAATCCCGAAACACCGCACGGCGCATGGGGCTATCACGAAACGCTGATTCCGTCGAGCCCCGTCAAACCGCTCCGCCTCTGGCTCGAAGTTGGCGACCACGACAACTATTACGTGCGTGACGGCATGCACGATTGGGTGCAGGCCAACGAAAACATGGCCCGTGTACTAGCCGCGAAAGGCTACCATTACCAGTTCGTCTTCGCCCGCAACGCCGGTCATACCGACGGCCCTACGAAACGCCAAACGCTGCCCGAGGCTCTCGAATATGTCTGGCAGGGCTATACCCCGGTGACGAAGTAACAACAGACCGGGGTTCTCTGCGTCCCTCTGCGAGAACTCCGCGGCATCCGCGTGAAATCCGCCCCTACTGCTTCATCTCGAACATATACAGGCCCGTCCCCGCAGAAGCCAGAATCACCTGCTTCCCATCCAGCATGAAAGTTTCCGCCGGAGCCGAAAGCGCGCCGATTTGCGTGTGCCAAACCGGAGTGCCCGTCTTCGCATCCCACGCCGCGAAATTCTGCCCGTCATTGGTAAACAGCAGCCCACCCGCGGTAGAAAGCAGCCCGACATTCCCGCTGCTCAGTTGATGCCGCCACACCACCTTGCCCGTCTTGTAGTCGATGGCATCGATAAACGTGCCGTAGTTTATCCCGGCTTCGCTGCTTTCGCCGCCCAGCCCCATCGACCCGCGCGCATCCGGTTCCAGCAGGTAGTCGATCCGCAGCGAATTCGTCTCGTGAACATAGAACAGCCCTGTATCCGGCGAGAACGTCGGCGGCTGGTGATTGAGTACGTCATCGTTCACCACAGACCCTGCCACACTCGCGTCCTTATGCGGGTTTCGCTGCACCTGCCCGCGCGCATCCAAATGCAGTTTGGAATCCGTGCTGATATCGGACGCGTAGTTGTTCACCAGTCCAAGCTTACTCGTGATGAGGTGCTCTCCCGTCACGCGATCCAGTACATAAAAATAGCCGTTACGCGTGGCCATCATCACCAGCTTGCGTGTCACCCCGTTAAACGGCAGGTCGGCAAGAATCGGCGTCTGCGTCGAATCCCAGTCATGCGTATCGTGAGGCGACGTCTGGAAGTACCACTGCATTTTCCCGGTATCCACGTTGAGCGCAATCAGGCAGGAAGTGTACAGATTGTCGCCATCTCCCCGCCCGGTAGTGTAGGACGGAGTAGGGTTGCCTGTGCCATATAAATAAAGATGCGTATCCGGATCGTAGGAGCCAGGGATCCAACTCGTGCCCGCCCCGTGACGCGCGGCATCCAGATCCTTCCAGGTCTCAAGCCCCGGATCGCCCGGGTTCTGCGGCGTGTTGTAGTGGGTCCACTGGATCGCACCGGTTTCGGGATCCAGCGACTGCAGCCAGGCCGGTGCATCCATATCGTTACCAGGACCGACAAGAATATGGTTGCCGATGACGAGAGGAACATTCGAAGAGAAATACTGCTGATCGAAGGGAGCAATCTCTTTCTTCCAGACCTCTTTGCCGGTCCTCGCGTCCAGACACACCACGTAATTGTCGTGGAACGTGAAGAAGATGTAGTTGTGCCACATGCTGGGACCGCGCGTCCCCGTCGACGTGCCGCCGCGGAACTTCCAGTAGTAGTGCCAGAGAACGCTGCCATCGTGCGCGTCGATCGAATAAACGTCGTCCCGCGTTGCCGCGTAGATCGTGTTGTCAACGAACAGCATCGCGCCGCCAAAACGCGCCGGCCCGCAGCTGTTGGATTCGCCATTGCCCAGCCCGGCAACGATCAAACCAGCGCCACCGCGTCCGCCACCACCTCCACGCCCGCCGGCAGCAGCAGGACCCGTTCCATCCGGACCGCAACCCGTCGTGATCGACGTATTCGCCCATTTCAGTCCGAGACCGTTGATCGTTTTCAGATTGATCGATTTCAGCGGACTAAAGCGCTTGCCCGTCATATCGCCTGAAAAGCTGGTCCACTGATCGGAGAGCGGCTTCAGGATATCGGCCGGATCCAGTCCGCCCGATTGAGCGTGCAGAAAAACCTGTGCGCCACCAAAGAACGCCAGAAGCGAAAAGACGATTGTTGTTTTTTTCACGATTTGTTTCATGTCGTATTCGCTCCCTATTTCAATGTCCAAAGAAATGCCGTGATGTCGTGAAGGTTCTTATTATCCGGGTCGTCGATCGCCATGGCCACCTTCTTATGCGCTTCCTGCGGGTCCTTCATATCGACTTTCGGGGCCGGAGTTACATCGAGTGGGATGGACTTGCGCGTACCATCCGCCAGCATCAGGATCACGATGTAGTCGTCCTTCCTGATCGATCTGCCTTCGTACTTCGTGCCGTTCGGCATGGTCACGGTTGCCTGCATGCCGCCACGCCCGCCACCACCGCGTCCGGCGCCAGGGACAACTCCGTCAAACCAGCCATTTTGCAGCGCCTTAGCGTCCGAATATTTCGAAGCAATGCCCTTCATGTCGCCGGTCACCGAATGGCAACTCGCGCAGGCCTTCGCGAAAAAAGCCTCGCCTGCCTTTGCATCACCTACCAGGACGTTCAGTTCGATGCCCATCGGGTTGCGTCCAGGAGGGCTCCCCTGCGGACCAGCCGTTGCCTCGATGCTGTGCAGATACTCGGCGATAGCCAGGTTGTCAGCTTGCACCAGATTGATCTTCGGGTTGTGTTTGGCGACGTTTTCGGCGATCAGTTCGCCCGCTTTATCGCTCAGCACAATGCCCGAACGCAGCAGGCTGATGCCTTTGCCCGGTACGCCGCGAATATCCGATGCGTGGCACGATCCGCAGCTAGAGTTGTACAGGGCCTTACCGCGAATCAAAACATCCTGCGATGCCAGCGGCCGCGTGTACTGTGTGAATCCGTTGGCGCGAACACCTTTGCCCGGAGCGATTGGAACCGGGTCCGGTACCGGCGTCGGAGTCCCCTGCGCGTAAGCCAGACCGGTGATGACCGATCCCGCGAATAAAGCTGCAATCAAATAATCTCTTCGAATCATGACGTAACCCTCAATGATGAACCCTTCACGACGACGAACATCTTACGACGATGTAACGCCACGTGGCCCATGGGCCATTCTATACGAGTGTCGCCGTGAATCCGGAGCCGCGATATGGCGTCCGAAGGCTGCGCCTCCGTGCAAGCAGCTTCCGATATATATGCACCACGCGCCTGAAGTTCTCGACACTTTCAGGAAGTTGCCCAGGCGTTACTGTTCGGTCGGTATTGTTTCCACATGGTCGAAGATCAGAACCGGCATTTGCCGCCTCTCCGTCTTAACCTTCAGACCGAGTTCCTTCTCGATCGCGTCGTTCAACGTGAGGCCCATAACCGGGTCCGAAGCCTGACCTTCGACTGCCGCGCCTCCACGCCCGGGAAATTGAGAATTCAACTGAGCGGTGAGGTCGTAGGTGATGGTGAAGTCCCAGGAACCTTCAAGCCCAGTCTTGTCCAGCGCCGGGAAGTTTGAGCCATAGTCCATTGCGGTCCATTGTTGAGCGAAATCCGCCATCGTCATGTTGCGGCATACGATTTTTGCCGTCCGCCCTGCGCCCGCGGCTTCACGCTTGCACCCTTTGCGCTCCGTCGGGTCCTCGGCCCTCGCCAGTTTGGGTTTCACCGCAATCAGCACCGGCGCGTCAAGCAGCCGGTCTTCCGTGTGGAACGTAATCTTCAGACGCTCGATGAGGAGCGCCCGCAGCATCGGGGCAATCAACTGGCCGATGGCATCCTGTGTTGGCGCCATGCCCGCCGGAGCTTTGGCTCTGATCGCTAACGTGGGGAGCGGTCGGGTATTCAGGGATTCCGGCAGCACCGCCTGAGGGTCCACCGGCTTCAGCCCCCAGGCCTGGTCGATCAGGCCGAAAATCGGTACACAGTTAGCCGTGACGTTTCCGCCCGGTCCGAATATGGAGCGCACTTGGCCAGTTCCGCTGTTCGGATCGCACGGCTTTACCGATGCTACGTCGAACCTGGGTTCCGCAAGCTTCGGCAGCACGGTGGCAATGTTCGCCGCATTCGGCGTGGGCTGCTCGGTCGCCTTCACGATCGATAGCACCGGCTGCGGCACATCGCCGTGTTCGAGCTTCAACCCCAGCTTATTGATAGCGTCGAAGATCAGCTCGTTACTCGATGTGGACATATTCGCAGTAACCTGCACCATTTTCAAATCCCATTTGAGATCGATATCCCACATTCCGTCGAGCCCGGTCTGATTGGCGATGGGCAGCGGTTGCCCAGGCACAGGGCTGGCCAAACGTCTCAGCGAGGCCGCGAGCGTATCCATATCGGTGTTCGTACATTTGAGCTCACTATAGCCCTGTCGCGGAGTGCCGGGAACCTGCTGGCACCCGGACGTCCCTGAATCCGGAGCGGCTGCCGAATAGCCCGGATGACCCTTCCCGAGCGAAAGGATGAGACCCGGCGCCTTCTGCACATCCGGCTTCACGGCGAGCCCGAACCGGTCGGCGAGCAGTGACTGCAGCATCGTGCGCAGCGCGGCTTCGGACGCGCCCGGCTTAACCTTCGCCTCGATCTCGTAGCGGTCGTAGTCAACCCATGGCGGTCCACCGAGGATTTTGTCGGCGTCTACGCTATACGCCCGCGCAATCAGGTCGATCAGCGTGGCGCGGTGAATCACATAACGGTCTGCGGCGACGAACCCGGCGACCGTCGGGTGCTTAGAGTCCTTCACCTGATCGGCAGGTGCGCTCACATGTACGTCGGCCGCATCGAACGATTGGCACAAAGCCGCACTCGCGGCGATGAGAAACAGAAAGGGTAGCTTCATGGCCTTGGTCTCCTGCTCTATCCAGAGCCCGTAGTCTCACGGTTTTTACTTCAGGGCACTCGACCCAATCCGGCGCTCACTACGGCAAATCGCCGTGAGCAGGATTTCCATCTTGAACCCGGTATGACGCGAGTATACCCCAAAATCGGCCTCCATCCACACGCCGTTATTGGAGAACGATTCGTGCCGTGAGCAGCGACAAACGGGCGGCCTAAAACTCAGTAAAATAGAGACGGAGAGAGCGTCCCTATGAATACCAGACTGACTATTGCTTCAGCGCTTCTTGCCGGAGTTCTGGGCGGACTACTGACCCGCTACATCACGCCGCCGGTTGCCTTCGCGCAGGACAAGCCGCCGGTGACCAACAACATCCGGGCACGGAGTTTTACGATCATTGACTCATCGGATCAAACCATTGGCACATTTACCGCTGAGCCTGTGCCTGGTTTCCAAGCCACAGTGCCGGTTAGTCCTGATAACCCGTTGAATGGCCCATCCGCCCCTCGAATCGTCCGACCGATGCGCATAGTTTTAAGGGATTCCAATGGTCGTGAAATATGGAGTCCAAACACAGGTATGAAGATACTTCCAGCCGTAACCGCAAGTTCAAAGTAGCCCAGGCGTTGCCCGACTAACTAAGACCCGGCGAACGCTTTCTCAACCTCGACTCTGGCCGTCTTAAGAATCGATACCGCATCGCCCGTCGGGTAAAACTCCATCGCAATCCAGCGGTTGTACTTCATCTCCGCGAGCCGCTTATAGATGTTGATGTAATTAACTTCGCCGGTCCCCGGTTCCGTTCGCTTCGGCACGTCCGCAATGTGCATCAGCCCCACCAGATCCAGATTTCCATCCAGCTTCTGCAACACGTTTCCGGCTCCGCGTTGCTCGTGGTAAAAGTCATACAACACTTTGATGTTGGGCCGTGCCACCTCTCGCACAATCTCAAAGCCTTCTACGACGCTCGTCACCGCGGAGTCCTTACGCTCCAGTAAATCGATCGGTTCCAGCAGCACCTCTATGTTGTCTTTCGCCGTGGCATCCGAGACCCGCTGCAGTGCCTCCACAATGACCTTGCGCTTTGCATCCGGAGCCTGGCCGGCCAGCGAGGGCCCCGCCGTCAGGATGAACTGCGAGCACCCAAAATCCTTCGCAAACGGAATCGAGGCGGTCACCGCATCCACCAGCGCTGACATTCGGTCGGGATTCACCAGTGAATTGCTGCCCGAGACCATGCTGTCCACCACCATTCCGGTCGATTTCAGCTTTGCCTTGAAGGCCGCCAGCTGCTCCGGCTTCCACGTCTTGTAATCGCCCAGCAGTTCCACGCCGGCATATCCGGCCTTCGCCGCGATTTCCACCTGGGCATCGGCGGACAATTGACGGCCAAGCGTCCACAGCATAATCGAGAGCTTTGGCTTATTGACTGTCGTTACAGTCTGCGCGGACATGTGTCGGACCAGCGAGCCCTGTGAGAGCGCGGCCAGCGCGCCAAGCCGATTAAAATCGCGTCGTTTCATAATCCATTCCTTCCCCAACTAATCTACACGTTGCCGTTTTGGCTCGCCGTCGGCCTTCCATTGCCGTGATTAATAAGGTTACGCATGATATTCTACGCTTTCAGCGAGAAAAAGTTTTAATACCGCATTCTCTCTGCCCTCATATCTAAATGAAACTCACCTGGACGAAGACCGACGAGGCACCGGCCCTCGCGTCATACGCGCTATTGCCCATCCTGCAGGCTTACTTCAAAGGCACGGGAGTCGAGATTGAAACAGCCGACATCTCGCTCGCCGGCCGTATTCTCGCCAACTTCCCGGACCGTCTTCGTGACGATCAGAAAATTAACGACGAGTTGACGCGTCTGGGCAAACTCGCGAAGACTCCGGAAGCCAACATCATCAAGCTTCCTAACATCAGCGCCTCCGTTCCGCAACTCCGCGAAGCCATCGCTGAACTGCAGCGAAAGGGCTACGACATCCCCGACTATCCCGAGGCCCCCTCCACGGATGAGGCACGCGCGGTACAGACCCGTTTTGCCGTGGTCCTCGGCTCGGCGGTGAACCCCGTGTTGCGCGAAGGCAATTCAGATCGCCGCGCCTCCGCCTCAGTGAAATCGTTCGCGCAGAAGCATCCGCACAAGATGATGAAGCCCTGGCCCGCTTCCGGTTCGGTGACTCGTGTCGCCCACATGAGCGAAAAGGACTTCTACGGCACCGAGAAATCCTTCACTGCGGGTACTGCGACCGACGTCCGCATCGAATTCGTGGACGCCGCCGGCGCAGTGAAAGTGCTGAAGCCGAAAATCTCTTTGCTCCAGGGCGAAGTGTTCGATTGCGCGGTAATGAACGTAGCCGCGCTGCGGAAATTCTACGCGCAGCAGATCGCCGCCGCGAAAGCGGACAACGCGCTGTTCTCCCTGCATCTGAAGTGCACCATGATGAAGGTCTCAGACCCCATCATGTTCGGGCACTGTGTCTCCGAGTATTTCGCCGATGCCCTGCAGAAACATGCCGGCGTCATCGCCGAGATCGGCGCCAGCGTCAACAACGGACTGGCCGACGTGCTCAGCAAACTCGACCAGCTTCCGGCCGCGAAGAAGGCCGAGGTTGAGGCTGATATCGCAGCTTGCTACGCAACGCGCCCCGCCTTAGCGATGGTGGATTCGCGCGCGGGTAAAACCAACCTGCATGTTCCCAGTGACGTGATCGTCGACGCGTCGATGCCAGTCGTAATCCGCGATGGCGGCAAGATGTGGAATAAAGAGGATGCGCTGCAAGACACTGTTGCCGTGATCCCCGACCGCTGCTACGCCACGATTTATCAGGCCGTGATCGAGGATTGCAGGAAGAACGGACAGTTCGATCCCGCCACCATGGGGAGCGTCTCCAACGTTGGCCTCATGGCGCAGAAGGCCGAAGAGTACGGCTCGCACGATAAGACGTTTGTCGCACCCGGCAATGGCACGTTCCGCATCGTCGATGCCAGTGGCAAGACACTTCTCGAACAGAGCGTGGAGCCTGGTGATATCTTCCGTGCCTGCCAGACGAAGGATGAAGCCGTCCGCGACTGGGTAAAACTGGCGATCACCCGTGCGCGTGTCTCCGGCGCACCCGCCGTATTCTGGCTCGACCCGAATCGCGCCCATGATGCCCAGATCATCCTCAAAGTGAACGCCTGCTTAGCCGAACAGGATCTCTCGGGCACGGAAATCAAAATCATGACGCCCGTCGACGCCATGAAGTTCTCGTTGGAGCGGATTCGTCGCGGCAAAGACACCATTTCAGTCACCGGCAACGTGCTCCGCGACTATCTCACTGACCTCTTCCCGATTCTCGAACTGGGGACAAGCGCCCGCATGCTCTCGATCGTGCCCCTGCTCCAGGGCGGCGCCATGCTGGAAACCGGCGCCGGCGGTTCCGCGCCCAAGCACGTGCAGCAGTTTGTGAAGGAAGGTCATCTGCGCTGGGACTCGCTCGGCGAGTACTGTGCCGTGGTGCCATCGCTGGAACTGATGGCCGCAAAATCCGGCAACACGCGAGCCAGCCTCCTTGCGAAAACGCTGGATCAGGCGATCGGCCAGTACCTCTCGGATTCCCGGTATCCGTCATCGAAGGTGAATGAGATCGATAACCGCGGTTCGGCGTACTACCTCGCGTTGGCGTGGGCACAAGCGCTCGCCACCCAGAACGAAGACGCCGATTTAAGGCAACGCTTCACCCCGATAGCCGCCGCACTCGCAGTCGCCGAAGGCACAATTACGAAAGAGTTGTTGGCCGCGCAGGGTAAACCAGTGGATATCGGCGGCTACTATCTCCCCGACGAAGCGAAGTGTGTCGCAGCGATGCGGCCCAGTGCCACGCTGAACGCGATCATAGATCGGATGTAGTGCTTCGCATGCCAGATCTGCTTTTGGAGATCCGAATTTCCCGGGGAGAACCATGGCGAACCATCGCTACCGGAGTCTGGCTCGCCGGTGGCAGGCTTGCGCTGGGGCAACCAACCGAGCCTTTACCGCCCAAACTCATTACGACTCTGGATCGCCATCAGGGTGAGTCCGAACCGACAGCTGGAACTTGGAACTACACCGTCGGCGACGCCAACTATCGCGTGGTGTTCTCCCGTTACAGCTCAAACGTAATCAACTAGCCGGAGGGTTTAATTCTCCGTCGGCTTCTCTTCCACGTGATCGATCACCACCACTGGCATCGGGTGCTTTTGCTGCTCCAGCTTCAGCCCCAGCTGTTTGTCGAGTGCTTCGAACAGCGATATCGCGCCGTTCGGATCTGACGCTTCGCCTGCGCCCCGGCCTCCGCCACCCATCAGCTGAAGCGGGTTAGAGAAATTCAGCGTAAAATCCCAGTACCCATCGATCCCCGTCAGATCCACCACCGGGTGATGGATGTAGCCCGGAGCCATCCCCTGCAGCTTATCCGCAAACTGGCCCATGGAGATGTTCACACAAGTGAATGCCTTGGAAAGCACCGAAGCCGCGGTATTCGCCGCCACCGGAGTGTTCCTGCATGCCGTGCGGTTGGAAGGGTCCGCCTTCGCGAGCCTCGGCTTCGCAGCCATCAGCGCGTACACCGTGATCGGTTGAACGTCGGTATGCGTTGCGATCTTAAAGCGGTCCGTGAGCAGGTTGCGCAACATCGTCTGCAGGGCCTCCACGTCGACCGGATCACCGGTTTTCGAAACGCCTGCCGTCGCCTTCGCAGCGATATCGAAACGGTCCACATCCAGCCACTTCGGACCTCCCACCAGCATTTCGTCGTCATTGTCGTCGATGTTCCAGGCGATTCTCATCAGCGCCCTCAGCGTCATGCCTCTCACATCAATGCGCCCGCCCGGCTGAATTCCCCCGCTGACCGCAGTGACACTTGGCGCGCTCGGCTTGATATCCGCTACTTCAAACTCTTTTGGAATGCCAGGCAGGCTTTTCGTTACGCCAGGAGGATTCTCGGTTGGCTTCTCGTTGACGGAGTCCACCACTACCACCGGTATGGGGATTTGCTGTAGTTCCAGCTTGAGCCCGAGTTTGGCAACGGAATCGAAAAGCGAGACGCCATCGCTCCCTGCTGTCCCGAGCAGGCCACGCGGCGTCCATCTGAAGTCCAGATCCCACGAACCTTTCAGGCCCGTCCGGTCCACCACCGGGTTGCCGCCAAAGTAGCCGGGCGCAAGCATGCGCAGCGTCTGGGCCAGCGTTTCCATGGTGATGTTGTGGCACGAGTATGTGTTGTAGGCCAATGTACCTGGCGCCGCACCCTGCGACTCCGGCGGACGCCTGCACCCGCTCTCGCCCTCGCTCTTCGACGCCTTGAGTTGCGGCGTGCTCTTCACGAATGTCAGTGCGTATCCCGTCAGCGCCTTCGTATCGTTGTGGACTACCAGCTTGAATCGGTCCGCCAGCAGTCGCTGAAGCATCAGTTGCAGTGCCTCGGGCGTGGCATCGGCGGGTGCGTTGGCGATCACGTCGAATCGATCCGTATCCAGCCACGCGGGCCCTCCCGTGACATTGGGCGCATCCACCCCATATGCAGTACGGATTAGATCCACCATCGTTGCCGTTCGCAGTTCATACCGGCCTCCGCTCATGAGTCCGCCTCTCATGGCTGGGTTGATGGTCCGTGCGCTGACGTGCACGTCGGCAACTACAGCTTGCCCCCCAGAAGCCTGCGCCGCAGACGGCGCAGCGATTTGCGGTGCCATGGATCGTGTCACCGGAAGCGCCACTGCAGCGTCAAACGACCGGGACGAAGGGGACTTCAGCGACTGGGCATGAATCATGGGGGTATTGCCGGAGCCGACCAACACGCCCGCCACCAGTGCGGCTGTCAGCATCGCACCGAGCGTGCCTGAAATCCGATCTCGTGCTCTCTCATTCCTTGTGCCAGTCAGACGGCGGATTCGCGCCAGCAGATCCCCTCCTGTCACTGCCAGCGCAGGTTCGGAGAAGCTGCCCCGCAGCTCCTCAAGCTGAGCCAGGGCGTTCGCGTACAGGATGACATCGCCGCAGACTTCCACCGCCAGATCATCGCAGCAGTGCTCGCGCTCCCGTCGAATCTGACCGCTGATCCACCACACTGCGGGGTGATAGAACAACAGTGTTTCAACGGCATTCTGCAACAGATTCACCAGATAGTCGCAGCGCCGAATATGCGCCAGTTCATGCGCCAGAACCGCTCGCAGTTGCGCTTCGTCGAGGCCCGTGACCGCGGATACCGGTAGCAGGATGTAGGGACGCATCCAGCCGATTACCGTAGGTACTTCCGCAATCGCCGACATGTAAAGCCGCACTGGCGGCGAGACCTGAAGCCGGCTCATCAGGTTATCTAAGGTGTGGATCCAAACCGCGTTCACGGGTGTCAGGCCGCTGCGCCGAAGTCGCCGAACCCGCAGCCATCCGACGGCCGTGTACATCGAAAGTGCGACGACACCCGCCAGCCAAACGCACACAATCCAGCTCGGCAACATGATTGGAAGCATGCTGACACGGATCGTGGCCGGTAAGCTCTTGGCCGAAAGTGATTTTTGGTCCCCCACAGGCACCGATACCACCCTGCTGTCGAAAAATACTCCATTCGTGCGCAGCGTAATAGAATGCGGCGACGGTGCCGCCGGGGCAGGGGATTGCTCGCTCCAAAACACCGTTGCCACGAAGACGACCGGCATCAGCAGCATCACGACGCAGCCAATGGCGTACCGCAAACCTGCCTGCGACCGCCGGGTCAAAATATTTGCGACAAAAAACAGCGCAGCCAGCGCCGTTCCCTGCCAAACGAAATGCAGTAGCGCCCAGCCAAGCGCCTGAACCGCCGGATGGTTCAGGAACGTATTCAGCGATGTTTGAACGGTCATTCGATACCTCGCTCGTGATTCTTCAGGATCTTTCGGATTTCCGCCAACTCCGACGGCGTCGCTTTTTTCGTAGCCAGGGCCTGCAGCACCAGCCTGCTCGTGGAGCCTTCGAACGCGCGCTCCATCAGGTCGGCGACGAGCGTCCGCTGCGTCTGCTCCTGCGGAATACGCGCCTGGTATACATGGGCGAAAGACGCCTCGTCCCGCGTCACCAGACCCTTCTCCACCATGATCTGCAGGAACTTGAGGACAGTCGTATAGCCCGTCCTCTTGTTGGCTTCGAGGACCTTTTGGACTTCTTTAACGGTACTGGCTCCGCGCTGCCACAGCACTCGCAGGATGGCAAGTTCAGAGTCGGTCGGCTTGAGGGGTTTCTCCACAAGAAGACTATATTACGAACTAGTTCGTAAAGTCAACGAATAATTTCGTAAGGTTAAGAGCTGAGAAAACGACGGTCTTGGGCCGCCACGCTCTTTCAATCCGACCCGCCCGCCGCCCGCAGATCTCTAATTCTCCGTTGGTTGCTTTTCGCAATGGTCTACAACGATAAGATCCATCGCGTGATTCGTCGACACAAACTTCAGGCCCAGCTTTTCTACCGCGTCGAACATAGACGGACCCTCGCCGCCGTTCTGTAAGTACGCCCTTGTCACCCACTCCACCGAAAAGTCATAGACGCCGGTCAGCCCGGTCAGATCCACTACAGGTTTGTTGAAGTAGCCCGGCCCGAGGCCCTGGATAGCGAGCGCAACGCGCTCGGACTTCATCCCCTTGCACGTGGCGCTGAACCACCCATTCTGGTTGCCGTAGGAACGTACGCAGCCCGAAGGCGCAATATCCTCATCCGCGTTCACTTCGTGCAGCTTCAGCGGACCTTTGCCGATTTCGAGTGCCCACACGGCCGTTGTCTTCTCTTCGTGGTGCAATACCAGATGGAAGCGCTCGGCAAGCAGCGCCTGTAGCATCAAAGGAACATCCTTTTTGTTGGCCCCGTCGGGTA
Organism: uncultured Acidobacteriia bacterium; assembly: GCA_903825445.1. Taxonomy (GTDB): domain Bacteria; phylum Acidobacteriota; class Terriglobia; order Bryobacterales; family Bryobacteraceae; genus BOG-234. The sequence continues at coordinate 65,880 of CAIKAS010000320.1, read as the reverse complement.
CTTTCGCGACAATGCTGAACCGTATGTTCGTCCACTCCGCGTCGCCCCGCCAGGGAGCCACAATCTGCGAGCCGCCAACGCCATAGGCCAGCATGACGAGGTTTTGCATGTTCAGATTGACAATGTTGACAATCCTTCCTTCATTCACGCTGAGGTTGGGCATCTGGGCATCCACCACGCCTGGTCCGACCCTCTCGGAGTCCGTGATGTAAGGTCTTATCGAAGCCACCTCGAATTCAGGCAGTTTCTGCGTGGATTGTCCGAACGCCGCCCCCGCCGGGGATAGCACGGCGGCAATGATAAAAGCAACGGTGAACCTGCCGGGGAGCAGTTTCATCATTTCCCTCCTGGTGTGGGATACCCAGTAATCGTATCACTCATTTTGAGCAATAAGCATCCAGCTGGAAAGTCACCCGACGTGGCTGGTATCGTCAGGCACTCGCGGCCCGGCCGTTCTGCTCGCTATGAAGTTCGAGCCTTAAGCGCTTCGCCCTCGGTGCCTTGCAGCCCGGAGCCCCACTCCCGCCAGCCCCGTTAAAAACAATCCGGTCGTTCCGGGCTCCGGTGCGGACGTCGGTGTAACGGTCCAGGTGGTCGCGAGGTCCGCGCCTTCATTCCCTCCACCTGAGGCAATTCCGCAGATCGGCTCGGTTTCGTCATAGTCGGCGCAAGCGACTTCCCTGAAGGTAATTCCATTATTAGTGCTGAAACCCCCACCCGTTACCTCGCTGGCGCTGGTAGCTAACAATTCGTCTACGTTGCTGCCGCTGGCGCCGATCGCCTGGATCTCGAATGTGTCAATCCAGGCGTAATCGTCATTGTTGTCGATCGGTTCGTATATGGCGAGGACTGCCCAGCGGTAATCGGGATTCGGATATCCCGGAGTCACAGCGCAGCTGACGCTCTGATTCAGGATCTGGAACGCATATGCCGCCGACGAGGCTTCGCCGTCGCATCCCGTGGCTCCCAAAGAGGGGGCATTCGCCGACGCGGTAAAGTCGAAGGCGATTCCGTCCCAGTTGACACTGAAGTTCGTGAATGTCTGAGCGTCGGTATCGTAGGTGAACGATCCCGTGGGCGCGGCGATGTCACCGGGATTTGATGCGCCTGTAAATGCGATCTCATAGTCGATGCTGGAAGCGACGAGCGGGACGGTGAGCACTACTCCTGCGAGAAGCAAAGAGATGACCGACCGTCCACAGCGTCTCAACGTGCTTCCGTTCAGGTGACGGAAGCAAAAAAAATCCAGGCTTACTTTAGTCGTCATATAGCCCTCTCATCGTTCTCACTTCCGTATCCGTACTCTCGTGGTTCAGCGTACGAGCAGTTTTTACAGGAAAGAGCTGGGAGAGCTGAGTGCTGTAACCTAACTATCGCCAGGAAATCAGGCGGAACCTAACCATACCACCAATTGCATCGGCCAACTTCCGCAACAGTGCTGCACCGCACATGTGGCAATTGCGAACATGCGCACCATATTGGCATCCGTGTTTTGTTCCCATGTGCTTTCGATAGAGAGTATTGCCCGGCAAGCTTCACGACGTGATGCAATCTCAATCAATTGGCGAGTGCCTTTGGGATAGTACCAATGGTGTTGACAATAGGCCCACCCGAATGTAGCGTGGTCCTTTATGGAGGACATTATGCGTAGAACAGGCGAAGCGAATAGAGGCCACAGGACGGGAGCTCTCGGGTTCTCAGTCATCGGGCTGGTGTGTTTGGGATTGGCAGGCGTCGGTCCCGTCAAAGCGACAATTCTCTGTCCAAACCAGGCCCTTCAAGGGGGATTCGGAGGCACATTCACTCCCGTTAGTGGCTCGCAGGACGGAACGTGTGGCTCGACAAGCGGTGAGACTCTCGCGCTCAGCGACGACGGTAACTACGCCAAGCTCATGTGGAATACCAGCGATGACCCCAACGGCCCCAGCACCGAATCGCTTCCCGCTGGTTTGACGCTCGGTAACTTGCCAGCCGTGTCCGCCACGGTGACATTCACCGCGGATCAGGCGGACGATAGTCCCTACTTCATGCTGTCTTTTTCCGACGCCAGTGACTCATTAGGTCAAGCCAATGCCACCGATCAGATTCTCTTGATCGAATTCCAAAACCTCGGCATAAATGGAGCGGGGCAGACCAATATGAGTATTGACGCCGGCACGACGCTCTTTAACCTGTATGACAATAAGACGGGAAAGTATCTGCAGGGAGGCCAGTCCGATGCGCATTCACTGGATTACTGGCTCACGACCTATACGTCCCTTCAAACCGAATCGGTCAACGGAATCTGGCTCGCGGAGGGACTAGCCGGCGGCGGATGCGATACCTGTTCGGAAACGCTGACGGTTGACTCAGCATATGTTGCTGCCTCAACTCCGGAGCCCGGCACGATCGGACTAATGTTTGCCGGTCTGGGTGTGCTGGTGGCCGGGCGTCGCAGGATCGCACGGTAACGAACGAACTCCGGCCACAGGGTTCGCCAGGCACGTAAGCGCATGGGTCGCCTGGTGCGGTCATGAACCCAGCTATTACGCGCGTCTACAATTCAACTTGGATCTCGCGCGGGTGAACCTGAAGATCTGGAGCGTTGCCTTCGTTGAGGGCTTCTCCACGCTTTCCGTGGAGGTCATTGCCATTCGCCTGGCCATCCCGGTGGTTGGGTCGAGCATGACTCTCACGGGAATCGTGCTCGGTACTGTCTTGTTCGCCCTGAGCGCGGGCTACTGTCGCGGCGGTGAGTTGTCTTCACGCTGGACAGTTCAGAAAATACACGCGGCTCTCGCCCGGAATCTCCTGCTCGCGGCTGCTTTCTATGTCTGCCTGACTTTTCCCTTCGAAGCGACTCTTCTTGAGAAGGCGCTCGACGTGGGCCTGAGTTTGCCGATGGCATTGGGAGCAACCGCCGCCGCTCTGTTTGTCCTGCCAGTCTATCTGGCATCGCAAACAGTACCGATGCTTGCCGAACTAATCAACACCGACGGCAAAGCGGGTAAGGCGTCCGGAAAGGTGCTGTTCTGCTCAACACTCGGCTCCGTGGCGGGTGGAATTGTCACGCCGGTTTATCTATTCCCGTGGCTGGGCGTTCAGGCGTCTACGTATGTGCTTGGCGGATCGCTCGTCGTGATTGCGGTCTGGATGGCGTTTGATCGTCTCCGCCCGTCGCGAATCGACCTGGCGTTTCTGCTGTGGAGCCTGGTAGCCACAGGCACGGGCGCTGGGGCCGTGCTGGTTGAGCGCTCCCACATTTCGCGCGGGCAATATAGTTTCGCCTTCGATAGCGCTCACCAATCCATTCGCGTCCTCGAAACCAGGAACGATCAGGGCCGGCCCGAACGCATCATGGTCCTGAATGGAGCCCACGCCTCAGGTGTCTACGCTGATACCCGCGAGAGTTACTTCCCCTACGTGCGCGAAGCGGATCTGGTCTTGAACGAAACGCGCAGCGAAACCGTACTGACCATCGGCGCCGCCGGTTTCACTTTCCCGCGCGATGCCGCCGCCATGCCCTTCGTCGCACGAGTCGATACAGTTGACGTGGACCCCTCGGTGCGAGAGATCGCCGAACGCCATTTTCTGCTGGAACCACTGTCCACCAAAGTGCGCTTCTTTCCGGTTTCGGCACGCTCGGCTCTGCGCCAGTTCCAAAAGCAAGGCAGGCACTACGACTTTACTCTGCTCGATGCCTACAACGGTGAGGGCATTCCCGACGAACTGGTCACCACTGAGTTCTTCCGCGGCGTCCGCGCCATTTCCGGCCGGGTTGCAGCCAATATGATCCTCGACGCTGATCTTGAGTCCGAATTCGCGCGCAACGTACTTACTTCGTTTCGCGAAGCGTTCGGCAGCGTTTGGGTCAAAGACGTGGACCACAGAGATTCGGACCTGACCAATTACCTCGTTACGAACTGGAGCATTGCGGGGTCCTCTGCATGGCACGGCGACGGGCGCATCTACACCGATAACCGCAACAGCGCGGACCGCGATCACGTCGCCATGATTTGGAGCGAGCAGTAGGTCAACAGGAAACACTTCAATGTTTGGCGAGCGCCCGGGCTTCAGGCTCGGTCAGAGCGCGATTAAAGATGAGCAGTTCGTCGATGTCTCCACTAAAGGGAAGGTTCTGGTGGTCCGGCAGGCCCTGGTGCGATTCGAAACCGATGGAGCATGCATCTGTCGGGAATAGAGGTCCTTTTCCCCAAATGCCAGTGATATCCCGACCCTGAACAACGGGGACAGTCTCGCCATCGACATAAATACGTATGTTCGACTGCGTCAAGAGGTCGCCCTCGGTCCCGTCAAATACTCCGATCAGACTGTACCAGCGGTCTTTGGCCACCCGCCAGTACGTCATCAAGCCATCCGCCTTGGTATCGACGAGCCGCAGCTGATCTAGCGGCGTGAACCAAAAAGCGAAGCGGTTATCGCATGCAACGATGTGTTGATGCAGTCCTGGTGTTGCGATCCTCACCCAGGCCACAATCGAGAGCGGCCCCTTGATATCTAAAGTCGGATTTGAAGCGAGCGACACACGATCCTCAACCGAGGAAAAGTGTCGCGCTTTTCCAAACAGACCGTCAACGAGCTGATTGCGCGTAAATGTGCCGTTGTTCCGGTTTCCGCTAAAGTCACGCAGGTGGCCATCCTCCGTGAGACTCTCCATATCGTAGGATGCGACCAGTCCGTTGGCAGAAACAGATGCAGAGCCGGTTGGACGATTTGCAGAGATCCCAACGTACTGAGCCTGACAACCCAGCCCGCAGGTTAACGCGAGCAGGAGTAATCGCGCTGACGCTGACGATGGATCGGAAGTTCTCATGCGAGTCGTTCTGTTGTTGTACGGCATTGTACTCCGTTTCTTTAATTGACTGGACGAGATCGCACTTGCCAGGTTGACCTGCAGATCAATTTCACTTCTTCTTGAGCGGCGCCCAGCGTGGAGTCGCGTCTTCCCAGGGATTATCGGTCAGGCCCGTGATCTCCGATCCATCCGCCCGCATCACCGTAATCTCGCCGTACGATTGCGGGTTGTGCGGATGAAGTGCCATCTCGTCCTTGAACCCGGCGCGGCCCGATGCGAACGCGATCCATTCGCCATCGGGTGACCAGGTCGAGTGCGCGTCGATGCCAGGCAAGTGCGTCAGCCGCTTTAGCCCCGTACCGTCCGGGCGAATCAGGTAGATCTCATAATCCTGATCCTCGCGGTTACTGGTAAAACAGATCCAATCTCCTTTTGGCGACCAGTCCGGAAAATTGTCAGTGTGATCGCCTGCGGTCAGCGTCTTGATCTCACCGCTTTCAATATCCGCGATGCGCAACCCCTTGCCGGCTTTATCGGCGGTGCGGAATACCACGCGCTTTCCGTCCGGAGACCAGCTCGGGAATCCGTCGTTGCGCTCCCCTTGAGTGATCTCCTTGAGGCCGGAGCCGTCGGGACGAATAAGAGCGATCGTCGAACTCACCGCAGCCCCGGTGCCAAGGAATCCCTGAAACGCGGCGCCCAGGCCGAATGCAATCCAATCGCCCTTGGGTGACCAGGCGGGCGCCGTCGTATTGCGTTGCAGATTGTCGTGTATTAGCCAGCGGTTGGATCCATCCGCGCTCGCCTCCACCAGGCCATTGTGGGAGAGCGCAGCCTGCCCGTTGGTGAACACGAGCCGCTCTCCGTCGGGCGAGAAACTCGGAAAGATACCCGTGCGCAACAAGCGGAATCGCGAATCCTTACTGGGCGTTTCCATCACCGGTGGCCAGTTCTGACCGACATCGCGGAAGTAAACCATCCTGCGCCCGTCGGAAGACCAATCCGGGCTGTTGAATTCGCCGCGCGCTCCGGCCTCGCCATTCGTGAACTCAAGTCCGCCTTCCGGACCGCCGCTAAAGTATCCGATACGCCCCACGGCGCTGCCGCTCAAAAAGTGTGGCGACCACTTTTCGCCTTTGCCGTGCGTCAACTCCTTCTCCTCGCCGGACGCGACATCGATCTCCGCGATTTGCGTAGTGGCCCGCAGATGGCGGGGGTCGGAGATGCTGATCACGTCGGCAAAGCTGGCCTTGTAAAACAGAATTCGTTTCCCATCGGGTGACCAGCTCGGACTGCCGGCATAGGAATTAGTGTGCGTCAGTTGCCTCCAGCCGGAGCCGTCGGGACGCAGTACGTAGATCTCCGTTTGTTGGATTGTCTCGAATCCATCGGGGCGTCGCGGCTGCGGCGAATCGCGATCCGACGAGAGGGCGATCCACTGCCCGTCAGGCGACCACGCAGGCCGGAAGTGGCCGCCGGCATGGTTAGTAATGTTGCGAACTTTTTTAGTGGCCAGATCCAGCGTCCAGAGTTCCGCATGGCCGCTTCGGGTCGAAATGAATGCCAGCGTCCGCCCGTCCGGCGAAAGCGCCCCCTGATCGTCGAACGATGGATCGTCAGTCAGCCGTTCCAGTCCCGTACCGTCCGGATGCGCGCGGTAGATGTCCGCCGAACCATTGCGGTAGGAAGTGAACACGATCCACTTTCCATCCCGCGAAAACGAAGCGTTGAAATCCTCGGCTGGATTCGCGAGGAATGGCTTTGGATTGCGTCCGTCGGCGTCAGCGATAAAGATGTCGGCGTTCAGAGGTGCGAATCCGGAATACGCAATCGTGTACTTGGGTTGATTACTTGTTTGTGCCCCAACCGGCATCAAGGTACCGCAACAAAGGACAAACACCATAAATCGCGCACCAGGCATCAGTGTCTCAGAGAAGGAAGGAAAACTCACCAAGTCATCCTACAACACGCGGACAGAGTTGGATTTGATGTTGTGCGCCGCCTCATATCTGGGATAGCGCCGTCCGCCCGAACCGATCTTGACCGGAATACCATCCGATATTACTGACGACGGTCGCCTTCCCGTAAAACTGAGATAATGAATTACATGCGGCGGATCGTAGTGATCCCGTTTTTAGCGACGGTTGCCCTCGCACAGCAGGTCACCAGTGTCGACAGACTGCCCAACGGCATGGACCGGTTCAGCTCTGGCCAGAGTTTCGACTCTCTTCGCTGCACAGTTGACTTCGCCAAGCCTAAATTGAATTTCGGGTTCCGATTTCAATCAAATTACACGGTACGTGCCTCGCTCGACGCATATGTTGGTGCTGCGCACCAGTGGCAAATTGTGTTTCGAGTGACGCCGGTAGGTGGTCAGCCGGTTTACTTTGTCGAGTTCATAGATCTTCCTGCTCCTCCACAGCCCAGCTTTGTCGCGGTTGCGACAGGGGCATTTTTCACCGGAGAGGGCCACTATGACGTGAAATGGAGCATGCGGGACGATCTTGGGCGCGTCTGCCAGCAAGATTGGGCCCTCGACGCGCATCCGAGCGAACGCGAGCGTCCCCCGATGGTCATTATGCCCCGGGGAACTGTGGGAGACTTTTTCTGGCATCCTGAACTGCCCAAGGCCACAATAGCCAGGACGCGTTACGTCACGATCCTGATGAATGCCGCCTTACCGACCTCCGATCGCACGAAGTCTTCGGGCGGCCAATGGGCCACCTTGGTGACTATCCTGTCGTCGATTCTGGAAGCGTTGCCCGAAGCCAATGTGCGTTTAGTTATTTTCAATCTGGACCAACGTCGAGAGCTCTTTCGCAAAGACCACTGCATGACGACAGATTTAGTTGGCATCGTCCATATCGCCGATACGACGTCCCAATGGATTGTCAATTCCAATAGTCCGCAGAATCCGTTTGGCGGCTGGAATTTAATCAAAGACCTCGAGAACAAGGAGTTCCATGGCGTGCCATCGCCTGACACCGTCATCTTCCTGGGACTTCCGGCAGAAAGCGCAGAAAAGATGCCGCTCGGAATGCCTCGGTCGGGATTCGGGCAATCGCCTCGTTTGTTTTACCTGCCTTACCGTGTCGGAGCGCCTCCGACAAATGAAAATCTCCCGCGTTTGACAGAAGGCGCGCCGTTGCCGGGTGAACGAGGTGGTTGTGACCCGGGATCGCCATGTGGAGAGCAGAGCCAATCCCCGGGGCCAGGAGGAGGTGGCGGGCGAGCCAGAATGGGCAGCCCCGCAACCGATCCGAGCCTTGAAGTGCCAGATCCCATCAAAGAATCGGTTCAACGCATGAACGGCAGAACGCTCGTCATTTCTTCGGTTGACGCTTTAAGCAGGGCGATTTCGGAAATCAAGAGCGCGACCGCGCGGAGAGCGCGCTGAAATCAAGCCAACCTCGGCAGATGGAGAAGAGAGCCGATCATTTGAGCGGGACTTTCTCGATGGAGAGGCCAGCGCGAGACGCCCGTTGCCGCCGTGGTTGTCAGGAGATTTCGGCAATTGCACACGAAGGGACTCCACTTCCGATAAAGCGTTTACGTCCAGAGCAACCATTAAGCGTCGGCGCGCAGCAACTTGTTCCACCTTTGCGCTATTACTGCTTAATACCGAGAGCGTAGATTCGCGCGTCCCACGAACTCAGGTAGACAACGCCCCCGGAAACGGCAATGCCGCCATAGTGATTCCAGCTATCGATGGCGTCGCCGCTGGAATACAGTTCGTCTCCCGTCTGTGGATCCAGAGCATACAGAACGGCGTGTGTCGTATCCCGGCCACCGGAGTAGCGCTGTCCTGCCTTTTGAGTATTGATAGCTCGCCACGCGGCATCCCGTTCGTTGCCCGGAACGCTTGCCTCCAGTGCGTTGCCGCCGCGTCCACCACCCCTTCCCCCACGGCCACCGGCTGCACCGCTGCCACCACCTGCACCACGTCCACCCCGCCCGCCAGCACTGCTGCCAACAGCCCCTCGTCCAGTCGCTGCAGCCAGGGCTGCCGCAGCCGCTGCCGGATCTTCCGACGCATTAGCAGCCGGGCCGACGCCGCCTCGGCCACCTCGTCCTCCAGCGATGCCGCCGCCACCCCCGGATACGAGGGTCGCGCCTCTGTCGCCGTTCGCCAGAATGAGAATCACGCCATTCGCCACCACCGCCACGCCAGGCAGATCGAGATCGGCCGAAACCCATTGCGGCACCAGCGTCGGTTTGGCTCCGGTTCCTTCCACCGTGAAGGCCATCAGCTGTCCGTTCACCGTCGGCCCGTGAGTCTTGGGAAACTGCCCGATCGTGTCTTTCGCAGGCGGACCGTAGTAAGGCGCGAGGAGCCATCGCTTGCCCTGAGCATCCACCCAAGTCGACATCACGCTCCACATTCCGTGGTAGCCATACAACACCGGATCGTTCGACCAGCGGGGCGATGTATAGAGCGGTGTGCGATGATCCGCACCACCCAGGTTCTTGGCGTCCATCAGATAAATTACGCCTTCCTTCGCCGTCGATGCCACCAGCGTTCGGTCGTCGAAAGGAAAGGAAACGGGGCTGCTCGAGCCCAGATCCAGATCCCACTTATTCAGATAGTCCATATTCGGCGGAGCGAACGAATCCACCACGGAAACGTTTCTGTCCAGTTCCACCACCGAATTGCCCCACCGGCCGGAAGCTGGATCATAAGCGCCATCCGCGGTTTGCGAGACCACGCCGAAAGGGGTCTTTGTCACACCGGCGCGTCCCCACGGGCCGGAGCCTTTTCCGTGACTGGTATAAAAATGCGTCACCAGATGATCCGGATCGGCCACATCGATCCCCACTATCTGCGAAGTCGCATTCTGGCAACCCCGCGTCGTGCCGGTGTAGATCACGCCGTCCACCAGATTCAGGCTGAAATTCCGCGTAAACGTCGGCACGATGCTCGTGGCCGGAAATCTGTCTTCGCCGTCGGTAATACTTACGCCCCGAAGCTTTCCGTCGGTCGGGAGAAAATACAGAATTCCAGTCTGCTTATCGATCACCGGCGTTGCGTTCATATTGTTCGGGCAGAAAGCGTAAGCCGCAGCGGCCGGGGTTGCCTTATTCGGATAGTCTCTCGACCAGAGAATGGTTCCCGCATTCGCGTCGATCGCAAAAATCTTGTTCTGCTCGTTCGTGCCGCCGCCGACATAAAGTACTTTCTTCGGCCCCTGCTTCGTCTGCACATTGTTCATCACCAGAGGGTCGGTCATCGTGGCGTATTGGTTAATCGGGTCCGTCTTCACGTCGGTCTGAAGCTTCCACAGCAACTGCAGCTTCTTCACGTTGTCCTTCGTGATTACGGTTTCTCCCCGGGCCCAGCCGGTGCGTTCCTCATCGTAGGCGTACGTCGCCCAGTCCTTAGTGAAAGGTCCTTTCGATAAGACCGGCGCGGCACTTGTTGGCCGGGGATTGGCGGCTAATGTGCGAGTGATTGTCGCCACGGTTGCATCGACTTCCGTTTTTGGAGGCCGCGGAATTGCGGCGGGTGGCATCTGATCGGACCGCATCCGAAAAGCGATGTTCTCCCAGGTATCGCGATCGTCCAGCAGAGAAGTCGTAGAGGTCAGCAGTTTCTGCATGTCCACCTGTCCGGAGGGCACCCCCGTGTTGTGACACCCGACGCAGTTTCTTTCAAGAAACGGACGCACGGACCGCGAGAGAGCGGAACTGGGACCACCATCGCCGGCAGCGGGCGGGGCCTGAGCCAACAGCTTGAAAAGACCGGCGCCGACGCCGGTGAGAAGCACCACGGTTCCCGCCGCCCGGGCCAGCCGCCCGGAACTGATGAATCTCGACATGTCAAACATTTGGATCTCCAGGCTTATTTTTATTCAGGCGCCGTGTAGTATAGCAGCCCGCGGTAAAAAACGGTTCGTGACCGTCGCCGCTCTGCAATGCATTGGATCTGCTGAGCCGCGCAGGCCAGCAAGCGGTGCTCTAAGACTTCTGCCACGGGCCGTCAGACGAGCTTAACTTTCAGCTGAGTGAAGGAGTGCGCCGGGAAGCTATAGCGGAGCCGTCGCTGGTCGGCGGCGACAGTGCGTTCCCCGGTCTTCACCGTCGTCTTGCCGAAGTCGTTTTCAGACTTGATGTCCGGTCCGTTCACTTCGGACACCGCTACCGGACCCGAGTACTGCTTGTCTTCGAGCTCGATGTCGACTTCGATCGCCTGGGTCTTGTGCCGGTTCACGACATTGAGCACCAGGGAGCCGTTTTCGTACGCGGCGGAAGCGTCGATGTAAGGTACTTCGTCGAAGCGGGGCGTCTTGTATTTAGGGCTATCCACGAACAGCTCAAGAGATTTGCCTTTGGCGTTCATAGCGAACAGCTGCAGCGGATAGAAGATTGTCTGCAGGTACATACCCTGGTCGTTCGTGAAGATGGGGGCGATGACGTTGACCAGTTGGGCCATATTCGCCATTTTCACGATGTGGGCGTGGTTCACGAACGAATTCAGGAAGGTGGCCACAACCAGTGCGTCTTCAAGGTTGTAGTGTTCTTCCAGAATTCGCCGGCCGCGTTGCGAGTTGCCGCGAGCCCGATACCAAACGTTCCATTCATCCCAGGCGATGTAGATCTTGCGGTTGCCTGGCTGGCCGGAGAGCGAGGCGTCGATGATGCCTTCCGCGGTCTTGGTTCGCTGGTCGAGCAAAAGTGAATTCGCCAGGAAGTCGCCATAGTCGTCGGCGGTGTTGCCAACGTACATGTGGAGCGATAGATAATCCGCGTGCTGGTTCAGATACTGGAGGATCGTGCGGTTCCATGCGGTCCAGTCGGAACCAGGCTGATAGTTGGAGGAACCTGCGGCGACGAGCTTGATGCTGGGGTCAGTCCACTTCATTAGCTTGGCGCCTTCAAGGGCGAATTTGCCGTACTCTTCCGCGCTGCGGTGCCCCATCTGCCACGGGCCATCCATTTCGTTGCCAAGGCCCCATAGCTTAACTTTCCATGGTTCGGCGCGCCCATTCTGTTTGCGGAGGCGGGTCATCGCCGTATCTTCGGACGAGTTGCAGTATTCCACCCACTGCTGGGCTTCAAGCCAGGTGCCGGTGCCGAAGTTGGCGCAGATGTAAGGCTGTGACCCGGTCTTTTCCACGTAATTCAGGAATTCATGCGTGCCAAAGCGATTGCTTTCCACCGTGCCCCACGCCATTTCGAGCCGCGGAGGCCGCTGGTCACGCGCGCCAATGCCGTCTGTCCAGTGGTAGTTGGATGAGAAGTTGCCGCCCGGCCAGCGCAACTGAGTGACATTGAGCTTCTTCACGGCGTCGAGCACGTCTTTGCGGAAGCCGTTGGAATCCGATAGCGGCGATTTCTCCTCGAAGATGCCGCCATCGATGCAGCGGCCGAGGTGCTCGATGAAATTGCCGTAGATCATCGGGTCGATGTCGCCGACGACACGCTCCGTATCCACTTTTAGGCGGGCCTTGAGCGGCCCCTGCTGGCCGCGTAGAATAGCTGGAGCGCCCGCAGCGACTGCTGCCGCACTGAGAGCAAAACCGCGTCTGGAGATTTTCATTAGCTTACCAGGAATAGCATATTGACAGCACGGGCGAGTGTCAAGCTTTTGGTCCGCCGCCGGAATCGCTGTCGATATTCGTTGATATCGCCGCTGGCGAACTCCTGCTTGCGATAACATCGTTGGTGGCTTTCCCCGGTCCATATTCAGAGGGTCAGCTTTTGGATAACTCTAACGTCCTAAGGAGTTGGTCATGTTTCGATTTCTCACCATCGCGGTCGGCCTCACAGCCGTGGCAATTCTCGTCATTGCTCAGGCACCCCAGGGTGGCGCACCCGCACCCGGATTTGCATTCGGCGCTTCAGGCGGTCGCGGTGGCTCCGGTCGCGGCGGCAATCCGCTGCGTGACCCGCACACCGAAGGCTACGTCACGGCGAAAGAGTTGCCGGACAATACCATTCCGACTGCTAAAGAAGATGGCAATTTCATCATCGGCCCTACGCATCCCGCCGCCCAGGAAATCACCAATCAGGATGGCGTGCCACAGGGCGAAATCATCAACTTCACCATGGAGTCCACCGATAGCAAGTATTATCCCGGTGTTCCGGCCAGACTTGGCCGAGGCGGTGGTCGTGGCGCTTTTGGCGCCTCCGGTGCCGTTGCCGGTGGCCCACCCCCCGCCGCCGCTCCGCCCGCGCTCCCGCCCGCGTCCTCAGCAGACGCCCCCCGCCCCATCGTCCCTTACACGCGCAAAGTCGCCGTCTACGTCCCCAAACAATATATTCCCGGAACAGTCGCGCCCTTCATCGTCGGGGCCGATGGTCCGGACCCCACAATGTTCGCGGCGCTCAACACCCTCATCGCGCAGAAGCGCGTGCCCGTCATGATCTGCATCTCCATCGGCAACGGTGGTGGCGATGGGCCCGGCAGCGAACGCGGCCTGGAGTACGACACCATGTCCCCCAGGTATGCCGAGTTTGTCGAAAACGAAGTGCTGCCTTTGGTGGAACAAAAAGCCAACGTGAAGTTAACCAAAGATCCCGAAGGCCGCGCCACTACAGGCGGCAGTTCCGGCGGATCAGCGGCGCTGATCATGGCCTGGTATCACGGCGAGCTTTATCACCGCGTGCTCACTTACTCCGGTACCTTCGTCGGCCAGGAGTCGCCCGTCAGTACCGTCACCCCACACGGCGCGTGGGAACTCCACGGCAGCCTGATACCGAACTCGCCCGTGAAACCGATTCGCCTTTGGATGGAAGTCGGCGACCGGGACAATGGCGGACGCGACGTTTATCACGATTGGGTTGTGGCCAATGAAAACATGGCCAAGGTGCTGGCGGAAAAAGGCTATCACTACCAGTTCTTGTTCTCAAAGAATGCGGGACACGTCGATAGGGCCACCCGAATGCAGACTCTCCCGTTGGCGTTGGAGTATGTCTGGCAGGGTTATCCCATCAGGAAGTAGGCGTCAACATCACCGTGCTGGATCGCCAGAAGAAACCTGAGGCGGCGTTTATTTACCCGCCGTGCTCCTCCCTTTCCTTTTTCTCGTATTCCACCGCAGCTGCCTGTTCGTCGCGGCGCTGCCCGCTTGCTTTGTAGCTGCGGCGAAATTTGTCAAGGCTCGCCTGGCGCGTTCCCTCGGAACTCACGGCAAACCCTGACAGCAGCTGTTCCAGATCCTGGCTGTCACACGACGGACATGCCGGGACGGGAGAGTTCCGAAGCACCAGCAGTTCGAATTCATGGGCACACCGCGTGCACCGGTAGTCGTAAATCGGCATCTTCTGGCGGATATTCTAACAAAGGAAGATGCGGCACCCGCCACGCCGTTTTCCCTCGCTCGGAAATCGGCGGGAGATCCGTCCGCAAACGGCCCCGTTGGGCCTCCGCAGCTATCGTCCGTGTCATAACGTGTCGTCGGGCGCCACTCACCGAGCTGCAAATGTTCGAGCGCCACAAACTGATTTCACAGTTGAACCGGAAGTCCGAAAGTTCAAAGGCTCGGCTTGAGGCTCACATACTGCGGCGACATTCGCGGATATCGTTCAGGCACGTTTGCGCCCCAACGCGACCAATCCTATTCCCACCAAAAGCAAGCCCGCTGTGGCCGGCTCCGGTGCAGAGCCTGAAGCAACCACCGTGCCGCCGCTGGTCAGATAGAAGGAGTCGCTTTGGTTGTTGTTTGCATATTCAGCCGTATTGGTTGCTATTAAGACTACTCCGCCCGCATCTGTGAGCTGCGTGTTCAGCCACAAATCGAAAACGCCTGCAACGGGTGGCGGCGAGGAAGTAGCCGCGAACTGATTGAACTCGATCACGGCTCCAGTTGAAGGAGAGTTGGCGGTGACATCAGTTCGAAGCATCGCTCGGATCAAACGAAAGCGGAGTCCCTACGAAAAATCCCGCCGCGACCGAAAAATTGAAATCCAGCACCGTCGAAGTGCCCGAATCGAAAACGAAGCTGCCCGTCACCTCTTGCGATCCATCCACGAAGGCATCGGTAAAGGTCCAGGTGATGGGTGCGGCAAGTGCGGGTGCCACGGTTATCACCAGCCCGCAGAACATCGTTCTGCCGATGCTTCCCCTGTGGTTCATGCCCCACTCGCCATGATCATCAGTTCCAGGGCCGCCCTTCGTCGATTGCCAGCCAGGACTTTGCGCATTCCTGAACAACAGTCAGGTACCTGAGCACTTCAGGCTTACCGACTAACCACGGATTGGGGTCGCCCGGCTTCCGCGCTTTCGTACGATCCAGCCTTTCGAGCGCACCGTTGTATTCCGTGTGGTTGCCGATCAGGATATCGGCTCCGGCGCCGGCGGCCACATCCATCATCCTGCCAGCGTTCGAAATATAGGATTGCAGCATCTCCTTCGAAGTATTCGCGCCCAGAGCTGTGCCGCCCCACTCGAAGGCCAGGTGCGGCACACCATGGTCCCTGACCGGAATCAGGAAAGAAAGCGTACCGCCAGTGTGTCCTGGAGTGATGTAGATCGTGATGGTCGTATCGCCCAGAGTCAGCTTTTGTCCGTCAACGGCATCCATGTCGTGGGTGTATGGGTTTGGCTCCCGCGCAGCGAGTTCCCAGTCTTTGGGAGACAGGATGACTCGCGGTTTATACGTATCCTGAAGGAATTTCACCGCGCCGTCATGATCGCCGTGAGCGTGGCTGACAACGATGTATTTGATGTCCGCCGGATTGAGACCCACTTTCTTCAGGCCGTCCACGATTTCGTCCTGCGCGGCGTAACCGAACAGCGTGTCGATCAGAATGATGCCATCGGACGTCTTGATTGCCCATGCGGTGTTCGCTTTGGTGGTGAGCATGTAGAGGTTGTCAAAGACCTGCCCTCCCTCGGCGTACCAGTTCTCCCGCGGCGGGGTGGTCGCTGGCCCTCGCCCCGTGCCTCCGCCACTGGCGCCGCGACCACCAGCCCCTCGGCCACCCGCTCCGGCGACCTGGGCCGGTCCACCGCCCGGAGGATAGGAGGCCCCGGCCTCCGCGGAGATGTAAGCAGGACAGGCCAGATGCGCGGCGCCGACATTATTCGGATCCAGCAGAGCCGTCGCGGCAGCTTTGTGCGCCGTACCTGTGTCGGCAGTTTGTGCCGGCAGGGAAGCGCTCATGACCAAAGCGGCGAGTATCAGACGGGTTTTCAACATCGTGTGTTAGTGTATCGCAAAAAATCCGCGCCGGATGGGATCTGCGCCGCCGGAACAATTCGCAGTACTCGCCACAGGCCTGCCAGCACAACACCCGATTTTTCACCGCAGAAATCGCTGGCGATATTGGCGGATATCGTTCCGTCGAAGCGTGGTCTGGCGCAACTTCCCGGAATGGGACATCTCGGGCGCGTCAGCGATGCACTTCCACCCAATGCGCGCTTTGCGTCAGGTTGAAGTCAACGGATCCTCGCGGTGCCAAAGGGAGCAGCGCGTATCACCTGCGGTATTGCACTGTACGAGTGGTGGACGATCCGCCCGAAGCTCGGCGTCACGCATGCTGGATCTCTGTGGCGGATCTCGACCTCGGCACGGCCTCAGCCGAGAATCGCAAATTCCCTCAAGATCCAGAGTAAGGCTTACCGTTGACGATGACGTTTTCGAACTTCAGGTTAGTCACACCGGACGTGTTGAGCTTGTCATTCTTGATGGTCACGTCGAAATCTTTCAGGAGTACATCGCTGATGTCGGTCTGGCCGGGGTTGGGCTTGATGGTGCCGAAGGAGGTGTATGTGCCCTTGATGCCCACAAACTTCAGGTTCTTAACGATGGATTTCGGTGGCTCCATGCCCTGGAGATCGAAATACTGAGTCCACGGCGCCATGTTGATGATGCCGCTGGAGGGGCCTTCAGAAGTGATGTTTCGGAAGGTGATGTCCTCGTAATGCTGCGGCGTGTCGGGGCGAAGCTTAAGCGTGGCGATGCGGACTCCGCCCGTGATCCTGCAATCTTCCGCGATGACATCGCGCACGATGGTGGCCTCGCTGCCGCACGTGAGAACGCCGCCGCCGCGCTTGAAGGTGCAGTTGCGGACGCGGATATGCTCCACGGCCGGGCTGTCCTTGTCCTCCATGGCATGCGGCCCCTTGGAACCTTTGCACGCAATACAGTCGTCAGTGATGGAGAATACGCAGCCATCCACGGTAACGTTTCGGGAGCTGTCGATGTCGATGCCGTCGGTGCTGGGGGCCTGCTTATAGTCGTCGGGCACCTGAAAGTGGACGTTATGCAGCAGAACGCCATCATTATTGTAGAGATGGCAGTTCCAGAACTGTGAATCCTTGAAGGTAATGCCTTCGATCCTGATATCCTTCGAGTCTTCGATGAGCGCGAGCCGCGCCCGTGGCATGCCGGTGTTCGCAAAATTTTTGTCTTCGGCTCGATTCTTCCAGAAGAGCTCCCAGACGGGCATGCCGGCGCCATCGAGGATGCCATCGCCGGTGAGTTGGAATCCGTCGCAGTTCTTCGCGTTGATGAAGGCGGGAGTGAAATTGTCCATGAAGTGGCCTTCAATACGGGTCCGCTGTGCGGGGAAGTTTGAGAGGTTAGTGGAACACTTCAGGACGGCGCCTTCGGTGAGGCGCAGGTTGACCTTCGGTTTGAAGAACAGCGCACCGGAGACGAAGACACCTTTGGGGACCACAACGGTGCCTCCGCCTTGGGCGGCAAGCTGATTGATAGCAGCCTGGATGGCCTTGGTGTTGACGGTGGAGTCGTCGGCGACCGCGCCGGACTTCGTAATGAGGAGTTCGCGACCGGGCGCTGCCAATGCCTTCGCTCCGAGCGACCAAAATGGGGCCGAGGCGATGAGAGCGTGGAAGCGGCGGCGGGAGTAGCGCTCCGCACACGCTGGCAGATCCTTAGGATGGGGAGTCAGAGTAGCGATCTCGGCTCCGGCTTCTGCCGATCCGCCATAGAGAGGTTTGTTGTCCATATGATTACGAAATTAGATGGTACTCCTTAAATTGCGCAAGCGGGCCCGGACGTCTCTGCGGCGAGCCATCTCACCCCCATTTCCCCGAAAGCCTTACAGTAATGTTCTCCCGCCATTCCTCGCTCGCAGAGCCTCCCGCGATCCATATGCTCAGGCAATCACGAGTTCCGGTGCCTGTTCTGTCACCGCAATTTTCATCGGCAGGATGCCTGCCTCCTGATCTCCGTCCACATCCAGAATTTCGCGGAATGCCCCCTCAATCGTTCGCACCGCATTGCTCAATTCGTGCAGCCAGTTACCCCAGAACTGCTCGATCGCAGGCACATCGTTGGTTTGACGAATTTCGCGGAGGATATCCTTCCGCAGCGATGGAAGATTAAAACCGCGCAGCATAGCGGCGCCCGCATCCGTGAGATTGATCTTGTCGTTCACATCGATACAGAGCAGGTCCTTGCGGAACGTGCGCTGCCCGCCATCCTTGCCGATAAAAGACACTCGCTCCTGGAACGTGATGGCGCCCGAAAGTACTTTCGCATCTTTCGTCATCTGGAGAAGTGTGGTCGCTGTAGTCGGCGCCTTCACGCCGATGGGCGGGGTGGTGTCGTGGAGCCGGATCTGCGCCGGACCGGATATCCCAACCCAGAGATCGCATGCCAGCTGAGTCATCGAGAAAAAGCCGGCGACAATGGACTCCAGTTCCCGGTCTTCCAGCTTTTCTATATCCTTCGGCTTGAAACGCGTGGCTTCATCGGCGCGTTTGACGAAGTCGTCCTGATACTGAGTACCCGCGTACAGCCGGTTCAGAATCTCCGCCGTCCAGTTCGGATGATTGTACGCCCAGCCGACCCGGATAATCTCAGCGCCTAACTGCTGCAGCCGTACAACAATGGTGTGGATGAGCTTCTGATCGCCGCTCTCAATGTAGACCCGGCCCTCGTTGAAGTCGAGAAGCACCGGAACCTGCTTGCGTACCGCTGCCGTGACGCCGAGCGTCTCCTGGTCGACCGACTTCTTATCGAGCGCCTGCAGAAAACGGTAAGGCCGCTCCAGCAGCGCATAGGAACGATGCTCCCTGACGGATGCCAGATCGCTGACGTCTTTCCATTCATTCGAGACGGCCCACAGTCCGTACCAGGTCATAGCAGCGTCAAGCTGAAACTGCGCCTCAGTGGACCCGTAACCCGCGCAGGCCAGCACCTCCTCGGGAAGGGTATCGCCGGAACCCGCCTCGTGCTCCGTGATTGCATACTGCGCGAGTGCCTCCTGGTGCTCCGGACCCACTGGAAATTCTTCGTCGAGACGGGGAGAGCGGAAAGGATTGAACCCGAAGGCATCGGAACTGAACTGCCGCGTGACTGCGCCTGCGGCCAGCTGCGAGCAGCCCGCCATGATGGTCCGGTCTTCCAGACTTGTTCTGAAGGCTTCGAGTGACTCTTTCGCGAGCCCAAGAATGGCCCAGGTACCACGTCCAAACATGTACACGTCCTGTCTTCTGATTTGAAGGATTGCAAGTGCGGGTCGATCGACAACTGCGGCCCGTAAGGCCAGGGAACGGGTCAGTTGCGAAATCCGGGATCTGGTTGGTGAAGCTGGTGAAGCCGGTGAAGCTTGAAGCTGTGGATTGGCCGTAACCGGGCCTCTCCTCCCAACATTTTTACCATGGCCCGTCTAATGAACTCCGGATCAGAGTTTTTCACGCAGCGATACTGGCGGCGCACCGAGGGTCTTCTGTTCAGGCGGATTGCGATAGACGAGTGTCATACAGAGAAACCGTCGAAAATGCTCTCGAGTGTTTTGCTGAACCGTCCCGCCCGGAATCTGAACCGTCCGTCCGTGTCAATGCCGCGGAAATCATCCAGATCAACGATCGCGTCGTTCTTCGTTTCATCATTACAGGCACTCACCGTGCGCCTTTTCTCGGCCTGGACGCAACCGGCGGATCCATCCGCTTTTCCGGCATCGCCATTCTGCGCTTCATGAATCAGAAATGCGTTGAGTGCTGAAGCGTAACGGACTCTCTCTCACTTCTGGCGCAACACGGAGGTTTCCCGTTCAACCCCTGGCACCCTGGTTTCTCGCCGCTGTTGCGGGCAAGCGCTGGAAGCAATGGTTGCGCAGCGGCCCAGGAGACATCGGGTTTTCAATCGGGCGGTTGCACGGGTCCGCGCCTTGCGAATTCCTGCGTATAGCCCTGGCATCGCAAGGAACACGAGTTCGCCTGAGGCAGGTTCGGGGGCCGAAGGGGCGTTGCGTACCAGTACCTGCATCCGGCCATTCATGTTTTTTAAACTTGAATTCATTAAGGGTCTGTTTTACTATTTTCGGTAAGTGAGTTCAGATTTCTCTGGGCCCGAAGGAGGAGAAAGTGTTCAATATAAATTCGTTTCAACCTGCCGCCTCAAAGGCCGCGGACATTCTGATGCGCCGAACTCTCGTGGTGCTGACCGTTGCTCTTGTCGGGGCGGGTGCCGCGTTTGCGAGTAACATCGTTACCAACGGAAGCTTTGAAACCGGCGATTTTACCGGCTGGAGCGAAACTGGCAACGCTTCGGTTTGTCAGCAGGGTTTCGCGTCGCCCTATTGCGGCGACGCCTATGACGGAAACTATTCCGTCTCCTTAAATGCCGGCGATGTGGTCGCGAACATGGTGCTGAGTCAGGTCCTGGCAACGACAGCCGGTGATACCTACGACTTGTCGTTTGCTTATGGAACGACAGGTCTTCAGAATCCGCAGACGCTGGACGTGTTTGTGGATGATGGCGTCACACTCGGTGATATCCTCAACACCACCGCTGTATCGCCGCCGGGGAATTCCGGCTACGGGTCGTACTTCCAGTTGGACAACTGGGGAACGTACTCTTTTGCATTCACGGCTACTTCGTCAGCGACAACGCTGACCTTTGCGGACGATCCTTCCAACACCGCTGTAACTGTCTCGGAGGATGGCAAACTGGACGACGTGCAGGTCGTCGCGGCGAGTGCCCCGGAGCCAGCCAGCTTTCTCCTCCTCGGCACGGCCTTGGTAGTGATCGGACGAGCCGCCCGGAAGTATAGAATTCAGGCCTGATTAGCGGGGGACCGAATCCCCCGCCTGTCAAACAGATTCTTCGCGGTTACACACCAACCAGTTCGTTCTTGACCTGCGGTGCGACGCCAGCCGTTTCCGGCATCCTTCCGGTATAGATCTGCCGCGGCCGCGCGATCTTCTGCTCCGGATCGTCCAGCATTTCCTTCCATTGGGCGAGCCAGCCCACCATTCGCGGGATAGCGAACAGCACCGTAAACATATCCGGCGAGAATCCCATCGCCTGATAAATGATGCCGGAATAGAAATCGACGTTCGGATACAGCTTCCTCTGGATGAAGTAAGGATCTTCCAGCGCGATCTTCTCCAGTTCCAGTGCGATGTCGAGCTTCGCATTCCGGCCAGTCACAGCGAACACCTGCTCAGCGGTCTGCTTGATGATGCGCGCGCGCGGGTCGTAATTCTTGTACACCCGATGCCCGAAACCCATGAGTTTGAACTTTCCCGCCTTAACGGCGTCAATGTACGCGGGAATGTGGTCCACTGAGCCGATCTCGTCCAGCATCTTGAGAACTTCTTCGTTCGCGCCGCCGTGCAGCGGACCCGATAAACCCGCCGCCGCGGCAGCCGCCGTGACGTACGGGTCCGGCAGCGAACTGCCGACGCATCGCATCGCCGTCGTCCCGCAATTTTGCTCGTGATCGGCGTGCAGAATGAAAAGAACTTCCAGCGCCCGGGCAAGAACGGGATTGCCCTCGTATTTCGGCGCCGTCATCTTCCAAAGCATATTCAGGAAGTTCTGCGTGTAACCCAGGCTGTTGTCCGGATACACATAAGGAAGTCCCAGGCTGTGCCGGTAGGCGTATGCGGCGATCGTTGGAATCTTGCCCACCAGACGCAGCACCTGAAGATCCCGCTCAGTGTGATCCTTCACGTGCCTCGCGGCCGGGTAGAACGTGGATAGAGCGGCAAGCGTGCTGACCAGCATCCCCATGGGGTGGGCGTCGTGATGGAAGCCGTCCATGAATTTCTTGATATTTTCATGCACCAGCGTATGATGCGTGATGTCGTCTTCCCAAACTTTAAGCGCCGCCGGGCCTGGCAACTCTCCGAAAAGGAGCAAATAGGCTACTTCAAGAAAGCTGTTTCTCTCCGCCAGCACGTCGATCGGATAGCCGCGATAGAGCAAAATTCCCTTGTCGCCATCGATATATGTGATCGAGCTTTGGCAGCAGGCAGTATTCAGATAGGCGGGGTCGTAGCTCATCACCCCGAAATCGTCCGGCTCCACCTTGATCTGCCGCAGGTCGGTAGCCCGGATGCTCCCCTGGAACAGGGGCAGAGTATAACTGCGTCCGGTGCGATTATCGGTCACGCTAAGAGTTTCGTTTTGCATAGAGAGCTAGTTCCTTTTGGGGCGGATTCGCCGACGCTCGCCCAGGCCGTACGGCTATCCGTCAGCAATCCGCGATCCAAATCCGTCTACCCGGTGTGACTGTTTTTGGTGGATATGAGCCCCGGCTTGCGGAGGAAGCTGCGCAGGAAAGCGCAGAGTTGTGTTGCTATGCGCCGCCGCACGCAACAGACTTGGCGGGAATGCGCCAGTTTGATCGGTGCAGCCGTGTTGACGCTCTTAAGACTAAACCCCCTCGGCTTTTGGTCACCCAGCCGATCCTATATGGTTTTCATGACTTTTTCATGGCAGGAACCGTACAGTTGAGCCAATAAGGGTTGCCTGGATCGAAAGAGAAACCTATGGGCGCACGTGGACGGGCCGCTCGGGAATACCTGCCAAGTGAGGAACGCGAGGCTTACGTCGCATACGCCCGCCGCAGGGGCCGCACGTTGGTAACGGTTCAGCAAAAAAACTGCTACGTGGATGAGTTCGTCCGTTTCTGTTCTTCGCAGTCGGGCCATTCCAACGTGAACGACATCGACACAACGGATTTTCTGAACTATGGCAAATGGCTTGGGACCAGTTGCAGAACATTCGCCACGCGTCTGGCCAAAATTGGAGGGGCAATCCAGTGGTTCAGTTGGCTGGCGGAGACCGGCCGCATCAAAACCAACCCGGCTCGCGGCCTGATCGCAAGCAGGTTGATTCCATCCTCTGGGAACGCAAACGCCGCCGAACAGAGCGCCGCCTTCAGGCATAAGCCAGAGACCACAAGGGCCTAACAGCCTAACTAATATATAAGTCGGCACGACTCGGTAGCTTCCGATATCAGTGCCTATCGCCGCCATCGCGTCGATATCGGCAGCCCTTACCTGCGTTGGATCAGATGTATCACCGAGAAGGTGACAGTAGGTGGTTTCGATAGTGGAATAGAAGCTTCGGTCCGGATTTCGTAGTATGCTTGCGTCATGAATCTCATAGGGCTCTTGGCGATTGTCGCGTTCCTGGTATTACTGTCCGGTGTTCGTATTGCCCGGGAATACGAGCGCGCCGTGGTCTTCCGCCTGGGCCGCTATACGGGACTGCGCGGACCCGGCATATTCTGGCTGATTCCGCTGGGCGTCGAAAACGAAGTCCGGGTCGATCTGCGAGTCGTCACCGCGCCCATTGAGCAGCAGGAAACCATCACGCGCGACAGCGTCACCGTGAAGGTCAACGCCGTTCTCTGGTACCGCGTCAGCGACCCTCAGAAGGCTGTGTTGACGGTCGAGAATTTCCGTGTCGCCGTCCAGCAGGTCGCGCTCACCAGCCTGCGAAACGTGATCGGGCAGCACGATCTCGACGAGGTTCTGAAGGCGCGCGATCAGATCAACGCGCTGCTGCGTCGCAACGTTACTGAGAACATCGCGCCTTGGGGAGTCGCGGTCGAACTGCTGGAAATGAAGGACGTGGAAATTCCGCAGGATATGCAGCGCGTCATGGCCATGGAGGCGGAGGCTATGCGCGAAAAGCGAGCGCGCATCATCAAGGCGGAGGCCGAACTGGACGCGTCCAAAAAGCTGGCAGAAGCGGCGCAACTGATGGTGGGCAATCCGGCGGCGCTTGAGTTGCGGCGCATGCAGATGGTGTCCGAAGTGGGCGCGGAGAACAACAGCACCACCGTGATCATGATGCCCGCGGAGTTTGTTCACATGGCGGGCAGTCTGTCGCGTTTTCTGGAAGGCAAGGGGATCGGCGAGCCGCCCGCGTAGCGCACGCCAGAGCCTCACGGACCTCCGCTTAAGACATCCAGCGGATCGTCGTTCTTGCCTTTGCCCGTGGGTCGAGCGAATCTGCCACAGGACAGTTGAATCGTCACCGGCGGACAGGGTCTGCTGAACCGCTACCGATATTAGCGGATATCACCCATCGAATGCCACTTCCGTTCGTGCCGCCCCGACAGCAAAAACGGCCCAGCGGCGTCAAACCAGACGCCGCCGGGCCGGGAGGGGGCCGAACACGTCAGGACAGAAGGATGTGCGCGCGAACCGCTGCCGCGAGCGAGCGCTGTTTGGCAACGTCGAGGAGATCACGCCGCAACGTGTCCACCGCGGCAAACACGGCCGGGAACTGGTGGCGATAGTGAGCCGTGCGCGCGGCGTAGTCAGCACCGACGAAACGAGAGCGGCGCTTCTCTTCCATTCGGTCGGACAGGAGCAACGGATCGCCCGCTTCCAGCACCGAGCCGACCAGGGCGTGCTCGCCATCAACCGCGCGTTCGCCAGCGTCTGCACGGTCATGAGATGCGAGGCCATGGAAATAAAAGTTCGGATGCAAGTCGAGCATGCGTGCCAGGAGGTTAAAGCGATGCTTCTTGAACTGCCACGCTACGTGGACGCCGATTCGTCGGATCGGTGTTTTGTCTAACGCCAGCCTTGCCGCCATGAGACCAAACAGCACGTTCTCGGTACTGTCGAGCGCGGCGGTCTCAAGAATGGGCCGAACTGCAGGCCTCTCCTGCATCTCAGTCATTATTTGCAGCATGCCCTCGGCCTCGCTAGTGTCGGGGTGGGCTTTCTGTGTGAGCCCGCCGGATAGCACCATAACGTTATACCTGAATCGGTTTGCAACGTTGCGGGCTTCCATACCGTGCCAAAGGTAGACGTCAGCATCCGGGTATTCGACGGGGAACCCGCCGTTCTTGTAAACGCCCTGTCCACATCCGATCAGGACGTCGGCATATTTTTTCGTTTTCATTCTTTCTCCTCACTGGGCTTGCTGGAGTTTAAGAAAAGCAAGCACTCGGCAAGAGTAAAGCTGTTTCGCTGCTTGGCTTCGTGGGGGTGGATGTGGGCGGATGGCGAGTTTGGGAACGTCAGGCGAAAGTGTCTACATAAAGCCTATTGCAGCTAAAGAACCAGACTTTTCGGCTGCCCGTGAGGCTCGATGCGGCGGCGCAAGGGAGAGTCCACCGGGCGCATAGCGTGAATTCGCATACCCGGCTGGTTTTGGGTACGTGCATGGGTACGTGCATGTCTAGCGAAGTGTCCCAAGAACGGGTAATATGCATTTAGAACGACGACTGCCCCGCGCCTATGACCTCCAAGACGGAATTACTGGAACATTTAAGAAAAGGCAATACGCAACAGAAACTTGGCGCTTGGGGGGCGCTGAGCCGTCTGGCCCTCGACGAACGGGATCTAGCCCTTCTGCACTCGCTATTGAAACTTGAAACCGACCTATCCGTACGGACCTTCGGCATAGTCAGCCTTTTGCAAGCGACAATGCCCCCCGGGCGTTTAGGCTGGTCGTTATGGGACTCATTCAGGGTGCCGAGCGATGCCCATGCCGCCGTAATCGGCATTTGCGACCGTCAACACATCCGGGACGTACAATCGCTAGTAATTCTCGCGCGTTACCTCTCAAAAGAACATTTTCCCCAAACCGACTTCCATCACATACCTCTCGAGACGCCACCATGGGGCGCAGTTGGTTTGGACAAGCTTTCGGCTCTGTGTGTCATCGGGCGGCCCACAATGTTTCGAGGATCTGGGTTCATAGATGGACTCCAGAAAAAGCTTCGGTTTGGCTTCGATCAGGGATCTGGCCCTCTGTGGCAGCCACTGACCGAGACATCCAAGGAGTCTTTTCATTGCGTGCAACAGCGCCGTCCGAAATCAGGGCCAAGACTGCACAAGGCGTATCAATTTGGCGATGAACGGCATGACTTTGCCCTCGTTCAGCGCTTCCGCGTTTCGCCAGCCGGACGCGATCTCACCGTTGTCATAGTCGCTGGGGCGTCGAGCCTAGGTACATTTGCTGCGACCGAGTGGGCCATCGACCCTGCCACGACGAGCCTCCTTAACCATGCGGCCAATCGGGTTGGTTATAGTCTCGACGAAGCTACCTCTATCGAAGTATTGCTAAAAGTGAGCGCCGAAGTCAGGCGACCGGCGGAACCCTGGAAGGATGTGAAACGACAACCGCTGAAGGTGTTTTTCGACAAAAGCGTCAATGCGTTGGCTCCGCCTCAGGAGATAACTCTTGGTCTATCCGAGAATCGATTGGTGTACGTTCTGCTAGATGAGGACGAAGTCGAATTTTCAGGCATCGGTTATGACTCCTTATGCGCAATTTGCGTGGCGGCGAATCGGGCTCACTCCAGGAGCGTGCCCGTTGCGACTCTGGTGAACGATCATTCCCTATGGCCGGCAGGTCGGTCGCTGCTTGAATCCGATAACGCTGTCGCCGTGCTCCGTGAGAACGTGCGCCGCGATAGGCTTCGTGAGGCCATCACAATTACCGCAAACGCTGTGGAACTGCATTGTGAACTGAATGTTAGGGAGGTTTCCGCTGAGTGAGGACGTTTACTGAAGCGCGTGTAAGCGCTACCGATATTAACCGATATCGACCTCGCCTATCAGAAACCTTGGCCGGATAATTTTCCGTCATCTCCGAACCGAGGCTTCCTAGTGCTTCTCGAAGTCGTTGTAAGGGGTACGCAACGCCGTTGCGACGTAGATTTCAAGCAGGGCTTGGCGGACGGAATCTTGCTCTTCCACGAAACGTATGTCCAAGGAAGCCAGCCGGGCTTTCGCGCTGGCGAATGCAGCGGCAAACTCAGGCTCAAGCACTAGTGCCGCCCGTGAGCCGGTCGCCGAGTACGATGCCTTGAGCCGCTCGGTCGTCTCGCGGGCAATTCTGAACGCGCAGGTCGCACTGAAATGCGAACTGCTGACACGACAGTGTCCGGCGAGCCGCTGGCGCAGGTTGTTCGTTCTCCCCACGTATAGATGCGTTGAGCCCTCTGAGAACAGGTAGATGCGACACGAATCGCTGATCCAGCGATCAGCGCACGCCCTCATCGCCATCGTGATTGCCGCCTGCTTAGGTGGTGATTACGTCGCTCACGGTGTTGATGGTGGCGAGAAGCGCGATGCCGCGGAAACGGCCGGTATCGTCCCGAAAAGTCTGGCTTCGGTCCTTGGCGTAAAGCCTAAACACATCCTCGAGGACTGGCTGCCGGTCTTTGCTGACGGGCAGTCCAAACAATCGGCAAATCCCCATGACAAGCTCCGGAGTTAGACTTTCATACTCAACTACGCCGCACCTGTCACCTACGAATTCGAGCCCGCCCTCACACAACCAGCCGACTCCCCATGCCAAACGTTCCACTGCATCCCCATTCAACACTTCCGCGGGTGCGGTACCCCATGCGGTCGCTCCAGGCACCAAAATCCTCGACGAGCCACTGCGGAGGTCTTGAGAGATTCGACACAAGAACTTCAAGGGGATTTCGAATCACAAAGATGCAGGGAACATTGGGCCAGATTGATCGGATGGTGTGGATATTCCAGACGCCGCTTGCCCCGCCCTTGATTACCACGTTCTTGGCGGGCCGTCCAAGTAATTCGCAAATACCGTATTCAGCTCGACAAGGCATCTTGCGGCGAGTTCCGCCCAATGGTGGGACGAACGCCGGGACGCACTCAGCAACCAAGTAAAAAGTTGCGGTTCACCGAGTCCCACAACTGACTCGGCAGCTTTGAGAGCGTTTGAGAATCAACGTTGAGCCACATCGTGACATGTGGCACACAATGCCAGCCGGATCCGTGCGTGTGAGATGGCCGGAACCTTTGTAGAGCACAGATATTCTCGTCTCGATTTCATTGGCAGCGCCAAAAGTACGGTTGCGTCTTGCGTCGACGGGTTCCTGGAAGAACGGTTCCGTCAGATGGCTCGTCCCGAAGTGCATCCATCTGATCACGGGTTGCGGCGCGCCTCCAATGTCGACCGGTAGCCAGCCCTTCTGTATCCGATCATCCGACCAGTGAGGCGGGTTGCCCGATCCAGGACGATCACAACGGTCGTTTTGGATGATCATGTCAGCACGGTTGAACAAGGATGGCCCCCGACGTCATCACGCGTAAATACTAATTCTCGACCGGCACACGTTCAACTCTGTCGATGACGATTGTGTCTAACGATTCCGTGGTCTTGCGCAGCGATAGCCCCACCTGATCCAGAGCCCTTACCAAACTTGACATGTTGTCCCCAAGCGGATCGCCGGCTGTGCCGTCCAAGGGCAAGGCAGCCGCCATCGCCGGACCCACCAATTCAAGGTGAAATTTGAGCCTGAAGTCGAACGCACCTTGTAGTCCGGTTCGTTCGACGACGTGAGCCGGTTGACGGAGGCCCTGACCAAGCTTGAGAAGACCCGCTACTGTGTGGGCAAGCTCGGGCATCGTGTAGCCTCCGTAACTGTCGCATTCGATGCCCTGAGCATTCCTTCGTCCGTCGTAACCATGAATGCCCGCCGGAAGGACCGGGCAGCCATCCGGATCTTGGGGGAGGTTGTCTGGTGGCGCGGCCGTGTCTCCAGTTCTCAGCGCCGCTGAAGGAACTAGCTTCAGACTTCCTTTCCCACGCGCTATCACGTATACGGGAAGGTTCCGCATCTCGTGATGCACAGCGAGCCCCAGACGTTCGGTCAAGAGTCCCTGGAGCATGATCTTGAAGCCTTCAGGCGATGTAGACGTGGGCATTGTCGCCCTGACTTCGTACTTTTCAGAATCCATCCATGCGGGACCTGCAATTTGATCGCTCTCAACTCCGAATGCTTTGGCGAGGATTTGGCGTAACGTCGCAGACGCGTATGAGATCCGGCCGGGATCGGGTGTCCCCGGACCCCCATTGAGGGCCTTTAAAGACCCGTTCCCTTGAACCGGCTTGAATGAAGCCACGTCGAACCGCGCGCTTGCCGGGCTCTGTGCCCAACTCGATCCGCCGACGACAATCAGGCCCAGTACGAATGACTTCACAAACATCTTCGGGTTTCCTCGCTTTCAGCACTGGCCGCATACCGCGATACGGACCGTTCGCGTCAATATAACTTTAGATTACGGATCTTTGAAGCATTCCGTCAATGCAGCAGTCCGGAATTGTTTTCAGTCTCCAGCTTCGTCATCTGGCGAAGATGACAGGAACGCTCTCGCGAAGACGGGAATTGCGAACGGCGAGTGTCAGTTGCTTCCGGTAATCGGGCTTTAGTCGGGTTGGCCCAAATCCCCGACGACATTGTATTGCTTTTCCCCTGACAGCTTCCCTAAACTCGGATTGCAGATACCGCTGTGGGGCAAACTCCCGGCAATTCAATGAGTCTGCGCACCTGAAAGGAAGGAATATGAGAAATCGAAAACAGATGCTTCACCTAGCACTAACCACGGGAATAATCCGGATGATTTATTCTGGCTCACAAGAATATTCTTGCTGGCGAAGCGTGTCTACAGAACCCCCCATTAAATCGACGCGCTCCGAGCAACCGCTACAGCAATATCAGTTCTCCGTTGCGTCATGCCGGAGGCGGTCAACAACAAGGAACTCAGTTGGAACCGAGCGCAGTGTAACCTTAAGGCCCAGTTTTTTTTCCATCTCGGAGAACAATTCTTTTGCCTCGCTATCCGTGGCCCGATTCGTCATCCCCGCATCAAAAGACGGACTCGAGTAGGGACTCCAACCCCATGTGAGGTCTATCGTGTAATACTCTGCTGAACCGCTCCGATCTACCATTGGATGGCGTAAATAGCCCGAGAATAACTCCGCGATCCCGGCGACCGTGTAGTCTCCCCTCACCCGCATCTCGTCCTTCCCAAAGTTCAGGCTGTCTCTGTTTTGATGCTTCGTCCGGGCAAGATCCTCATTGTCAACTGGAAGGCCCGATAGCGGATCATCCGACACAGATTTGGCGCCCGCCATTCCTGGGCCGCCGTTGGCAAAGGTTAGCTCATATTGGGCCAACTGTCGGGTCTCCCTGTGAAACGTAAGACCGAAGCGTTCGATCAGCAAGTGCTGGAGCATTAACTGGAATTCCGTGTCGGTAGTGCTCGGCGACATGGTCGCCTCTATCGTGAAGAACCTGTAATCCGCCTTCTCTTTGGCCGGATGATCTCTCAATATGCCCGTCACCCAGTCCGGCAATACGACCTGATACTGCGGCAGCGCGAAAGCCTTTCTGATTAGCTCTGCCACGCCAATTCCTTCATACACTATACGCCCGGGGGAGTGCCTGCGGATTGGTCTCGGCATTTCCGCCGGCTTCACCGATACGATGTCGAAATGGTCAGCAGCCATAGCCGGAGATTGAAGAAGCAGGACGGCCAGGCATGCCATAGCCGTCACTAAAGCCCGTGTGGGAAAACGCCGCCTTATCAAAACTCGCAACGCAAAAATCTCTGGGATGCTCATGAGCTTAATCTCCTACTTGCGACTCGGCGGGTCCAACTTTGCGAGGACATCGGAATCTTGGCCCAAACCGAAGAATTCACTCCTGCCGATGCCTGCGTTATCCACTATGTACACTGTGGGGTAGACAACATCCCCAGCGATGCCATGTCGACCTTTCGTGTGCCGTCTATCGACAGACTGGATTTTAACAGAAACTGAGAAGTTACTCGTTCGTCTTCGGAGGAAACAGCGTAAATTCTGACATTTTTTCGAAACTTCGCAGCCGAGCCAACTTTAGATAGCCGGGCATGCTGGCCTTGCAGAAAGGACAATCCGACCTAAGACCGATTAGCACATTCTGGGATGCGTCATGCCAGTCGATCCCCGGAACCGATAGAAGCGGCGGAGATCTGCGTACGCTCCGAACTGTGACTTGTTCGCTTGGTTCACGACGGTCTCAATCTCCAAGCCGGCCTGACTCCACGGAAGGACTCGACGGAACCACTGTGGAAGATCGATGATGATCTTTACGTGCTCTTTGCAATGTTACTCCATATCATTTTTCAATTCGCGGTTGGTCTTTCCACGTGATCAAGCACGAGCACGTCAACTGGAGACTTTTTCGCCTTCATTTCCAAGCCGAGGCGCTCTTTCAGGGATGTAAAGATGGAAGGAACGTAGTCGGGATCTGTGGCCGACAAGTCCTGAGGGCCCGACGCCGTCATAACGGGAAGGGGCAGATTGAAGTCATAATGACCCGTGAGGACCGTCTCGTTGATGATGGGCAGGCCCACGTAGCGTCTTAGTCTTAAGGCCAGCTGTTGGATCGTCACCCGACGGAATGCGGTTTCCTTGTTTTCGGAGTCGGCAGGGCCTACCGAAGTTGGCCCCCTGCCTCTCGCCTCTGCGATTTTCGCCCCGTTACGGGAGACAACGAGGGCGAGCACCTTGACCAACCGAGTCTCACTGTGGGCTGCGAGCCCAAAACGATCCGCAAGCAGCGCTTGGAGCATTAAGAGGATTTGGTCTTCAGTCGCCCTGCCGGGGGCTTTCGCTGTGATCACGAAGCGTTCGGCTCTGATCCACGCAGGTCCGATGATCTGGTAGTTCTGCAAGCGGTAGGCGCGCATTAGGCACGTCTCCAGTGTTACATTCGAGAAATCCAGACGATCCTTCTCCACGAGCTCGTGGGAACCAACCGCGCTTCGGTCAGCCACTGGCCTGACCGTAGCGACTTCAAACACAGGCGGCGGGCCTGCGCAGATGACCGGAGAAGAAATGAACAGCGCGATCAGAATTCGCTTAATCATCACGGCTTTATACGACCTTCCGAAAGCGGGAGTTGCCTTCCATTCTAGCCAGCGTGTCATCAAAAAAACAGCGGCCACATCCACGAGGCCCTGCGCTCGGGATTGAGGGTTTGTCCATTAGCTTCTGATACGCGCTGCCCTGACCTGACCCGTTTTTCTCTACCAGTCGTAATTTGGAAAAGCCCGGTATTTCGTCTTCATACTACCGTCCTGTAGCCATCCCGCCGGGGCTGCCTGACGTGTCCGGCTCAAATGCCCGACGAACCACCTGAACCATAAATTATGACTAAGTCCATAATATGGTCATGACCCGAATGAACGTCCACGAGGCCAAAACCCACCTCTCAAAACTCCTCGACCAGGCCTTGGCCGGGGAAGAGGTCGTCCGTTCAGGCAAACCCCTGGTCCGTCTGACCCCCGTGGCAACCGCGCCAGCCCCCCCGCATCCTCGGTACTGCCAAAGGCCAGTTCGTCCTGCCCGATGACTTCAACCAGCCGCTGCCAGACGACGTACTCGCCCAATTTGAAGGAAAGTCGCTTTGAGCCTCCGCCGTCCGCAGTCTGGTCGCGTCTCCGCCCGCCGGGTTCTACTCGCGATACCCACGTCTTCCTCTGGGCAATCGCGGAGGACCTCAGGCTCACGGCCACCCACCGGCGGATCTATCTCAACGGGGCAACCGAATTGTGGCTCAGCGTCGCCAGCATGTGGGAAGTCCTGATCGAGTCCGGCCTTGGGAAACTGGACGTCCCCCTGCCCGCCGCGCCGTGGCTCACGAAACAGATCGAGACGAATCGCGTCAGCCTCCTGCCCATCCGCCCATCCCTTCTGGCCGCCCTGGAAACCCTGCCGCCAATGCACCGCGACCCTTTCGAGCGCATGCTGATCGCCCAGGCCAACGCCGAAGGGCTGACCATCTTAACGGGCGATACGGCGATGCGCCAGTACGGAAGCGCCGTCATATAACAGCTCGGACAGCCAGGGACTTCACCGAACGCCGTTCCCCGATATCGCGCTAAACAAGAACCATGCCCCGGCCCGAA
Source organism: uncultured Acidobacteriia bacterium (assembly GCA_903825445.1). Classification (GTDB taxonomy): domain Bacteria; phylum Acidobacteriota; class Terriglobia; order Bryobacterales; family Bryobacteraceae; genus BOG-234. The sequence continues at coordinate 33,196 of CAIKAS010000320.1, read as the reverse complement.
CACCGCGAGCCACCCGCCCCCGTCCGTCGCGCCCACCCGCCCAAGGGAATGCGGCTGGACAAAATGTGGCTTCCGGACATGGACTCTCCCGAATTCATCCGTGAGGCCCGCAGCCAGTCCCTCGCAGCCAATCGCAGTCCGGGAGCGAAGGAAGATCAAGACTTCATCGATTCCATCTCAATCCTGCCCTCGCTTCCTGAATTCCGCAGGTAGCTGCGGGCAGTAAATAAAGCGCGGCGACTCTCGCTCGTCGCGGGCAGTCCCTGCCTGGGACCAGAATCGAGTCTCTCAACCTTCTGAATTGGCGCTAAACTAAAGCCATGCCCCGGCCTAACACCGCGAAGCCGTCCGCTCCCGCCCGTCGCGCCCACCCGCGCAAGGGAATGCGGCTGCACAAAATGTGGCTTCCGGATATGGATTCGCCCGCCTTCATTGCCCCGGCTCGTCGCGCCTGCCTCGCGGCCAATCGCAGCCCCGGAGCAAAGGAAGACCAGGCATTCATCGATTCCATTTCCATCTCCCCTCGCTCCCCGGGATTCCGGTGGTAGCGGCGAGTACAGAGAAAGACTGATGCGCGGAGATATGGATCGCCCCGGGCGATCCGTATTACACCAATAAACTGCGGCTCCTCAACAGTTCATCAAGTCATTCAGCAGCATCTCGGATGGTGACGGCAGCGTAATATCTCAAGCCGCTTGCTCGGGAAAAGTCCGGGTATCCAACGCCCGCCTTAACAGTCTGTATCGATCTGGCCTCAGGTCTTGAACAGCATCGCGTAATCTGTTTTCGAACCGTACCCGCTCGAAAGGAGTCCGCAAATTCATTTCTCTTGCCATGCACCCAAAAAGTTATTACAATAGTAATAACATCGGAGGCCCGCCATGGTTGAACTGAAGATCCGCAAATTCGGGAACTCGCTGGGCGTCGTCCTGCCGAAGGAAGTCATCAACCGCTTGCACGCCGCTGACGGCGAAGCTGTTTTCCTGATTGAAGCTCCGGACGGTACCTACAAGCTCACGCCGTACGATCCCGGCTTCCAAAATAAAATGACTAAAGCCGACGATATAATAAGCCGCTATCGCAATACATTGCACGTTCTTGCCAAGTGAGAGAGCCGATCTGGATCGAGGAACGGGACGCGCTTGCCATCCATGACCGTCTGCTTGCCCTGCATGGCGGCGCGTCGGGCCTTCGGGATGTTGGTTTGTTGAGATCGGCGCTGGCTCGGCCGCAACAGCATTTTGCCTATGCCGATGCCGCGGACGTGATAGATATGGCGACCGTCTACACTGCCGGGATAGTCCGCAACCATCCCTTCGTCGACGGCAACAAACGCACCGGCTTCGTAGTGGGAATCTTGTTCCTTGAACTCAACGGTTATCGTTTCATCGCCAGCGAGGAAGATGCCGCGCAGGCTGTCTTGGAATTGGCAGCGGGCACTCTCGAAGAGGACGACTACGCCTCCTTTCTCCGCGACAACGTAGAGCCGTCGAAGAAATAGAAGCCAACGGAATCCTCGCTGCCTTTCGTTCACTCATCGGGTACCGCTGTTCTGGCTCTCTAAACGTCCGTAGCAGACTGAGATGTCTTGGCCCTGCTCTCGATATCCATTTGAGCCCTGTGGAGGCTCACTGATGTTGAGTGGTGCGGTCGGGTCGATCATCATCCAGCACAGCGCGCCCGCTGCGTAGATCAGAGCCGATGCGTAGAACGTAAAATTCCAGCCATTACCAGTTAGCTGGAGCAGAAAACCGGTAACTGCCGGCGCGACGCTGGCGCCAAGTTGACCGAGAGTATTCATAAAACCAGCGACGGAGCCGACGTTTTCTCCGCCGATGTCCATGGCGGTGGTCCACGAAATCGGGCCACTAAATTCGGCGGCGAAGCTCGACAAGCTCATGGCAATCAGCGCCAGTACCGGATTCGACACCCAAGTAAACAAGAGCAGCAGCGCCGCAGCGCCACCGTAAGAGATGTAGCCCATCAGTTTGCGAGCACGACCGGTGCCGCCGACGCGCGCTGTGAGGGCCGAAGTCGCCCAGCCTGCGAACAGACTGCCTAATCCCGCGGTAAATAAGGGCAGGCCGGCTGCCAGAGCGCCATGACGGAGATCCAGGCCTCGTACGCGATAGAGATACAGGGGCAACCAGGTGATATAGAAGTAGAAGCCATAATAATGGGCGAACCACTGCAAGCCGAGCGCCCAGACGCTCCTCGAAGCGACGATCGCCTTCCACGCGGTGCCGCTGCCATGCGATGCGGAACGGGTCTTCGGAACAGGCAAGAGCGCCAATTCAGCGGCGTTCACCGAAGGGTGCAGGCGAGGATCGTCCCGGTACCACCGCACGAAGATAACCCCCAGTGCCACGCCCAGCAGGCCGAGCAGTACGAAGACCTGTCGCCACGTGAACCAGACATAGAGACCCGTGATCAAAGCGGGGGCGATGGCCGCGCCCCATCGCGCGCAGGCCGCTTTAATTCCTTCCGCTGAATTTCGCTCGCGGGGCGGCAGCCATGTACGGAACATGGAGGCGAGGCCTGGGAAGCAGCCGGACTCTCCAGCGCCAAACAACAACCGACTGACAAACAGGGAGGGGAAGTTCCACGCACCGCCTGTCACTGCGGTGAAAACCGACCACAGCATAACTACTCTGGTGAGAAGATTCCGCACTCCGAACCGGTCGCAAAGCCACCCGCTCGGCATTTCAAACGCCGCGTACGTGAAGCCGAACGCGGAAAACACCAGTCCCATCTGCGCCGGCGACAAATGCATCTCGCGCGAGATGGAAGGAGCCGCCTGGCTGATGGCGGCCCGGTCCAGAAAAGACAAAAATGCGATTGACGCGCCAAAGGTAACAATGGTGCGCCGCGTGTTGGTCGGAGTTTCCCGAATAGCGGACTGAGGACGCTCCTCCGGCTCTCCCGATTGCGTGACTGACGCTGATTCGCTCAGAACGCTCACTTTAGCAGTTGGCGGATCTGAGCGACCGCGTAATCGACTTTAATATCAGAAACCTTCTTGCCGATTTCCGGAGTGGACCGGCGGGCATCGCCTTCGATTCCATTGTTTACGCGCGGGGCGTTCGGGTCACGAGCCTCGCCCGGTTTGCGAACGGGGTCGCCAACCGCCGTCGCAATCAGGTCCTTACGAACCCAGCCCTTATCGCCGCCTAGATAAAGTAACTCCGAAGTGTCTTTCACGGAGGCATGGGAGCCAGCAGGGTAGCCGTTGTCCGCGAGCCACTTGTCGAAGTCCGTTCCCACTTTGCTGTAGAACTCATTGGCGTGAACCACGCGAATGCCCTTGTCCGCGTACTTTTCACTCAGCTTCTTCGCGACTGCGGCGAGCTCCGTCTGGCCTCCGCCGTGATCGCCCAGAAACACGATGTTCCTGAAGCCGTTGGTGATCATCTGCTCCGCGACTTCTTCGTTCAGGCGGGCAAATAACTCGGTTGAAATGCCGATCGTGCCGGGCAGCGCCGCACTCGCGCGATTCGGCGAAAACGGAATAACGGGAGCGACGATCGCATTGCCAAGCTTCTCGGCTATTTCCACCCCCAGCCTGTGAACGATGAGCGTGTGTGCCCCGTTCACGCCCTGCGGACCGCGCTGCTCCGTGCCTCCGTTCATGATCAGCGCGGTGGTTTTGCCGTCCGCAAGGGCCTGCTTCACTTCGGGCCATGTCATCAGCTCGAAATCCACCGGCGGCTTTGTTTGCGCCAGCAGGGCGGGAGCGAGGAATAGCGCCGAAGCAAGAATTGATTTGAAGTTCTTCACCTGGGTTTCCGCGTTGCCGGATCTTATTTGGTCGTGGTAGCGGCAGCCGCAGCAGCCGCTGCACTGCGGCCCTGTTTTGGAGCGCCGGCCACCGGTACTTCGGGCGGCGGAGCGCCGAAGCTTTCAAGCAGCGCAATCGTGTCCGGATGGTCGATCGGCAAATGCGCATTCACCATGGGACCGTTGGCCATGTCCGTTAAGGTCTGTCCGGATTTGCTGCGGACGTCAAGCTTCGCCCCTTTCGAAACCAGATACTTGACCACCTCGTTATCTCCCCGGTAGGCCGCGCCGTGCAGTGCCGTGTAATTGTAGGTATCTTTGGCATTCACGTCCGCGCCCGTCTCCGTGACAAGGAACTGCACCGCCGGGAGCCAGCCGTCCGGTACCGTGCGGGACGCATTCGCACCCCAGCCGAGCCCCGCCGCAACCATGAGCGGCGTGACGCCTTCGGCTGAGGCGATCTTCGGATCCGCGCCGCCCGCCAGAAGAATTTTCATGGCGGCAACGTCGGTAGCCATAGCAGCCCGCCAGAACGGCGTGATACCTTTCTTGTCCACCCATTCCTGGTTGTGCGAAGTCGGGCGGAACCACAGAGCCTTTTGCAACTGGGCGTTGGGGTCTGCCTTGTGATCGAGCAACAACTTCAAGAGTTCCAGATAGGTCGTCTTTTCCTGTCCCGTGATCGGATTGGGAGCCCAGCCCACCTCCGCATATTCGGTGTCTTCCACCGCGTAGAGCGCCGCCAGGCCGTCAATGCTGGCAAGATTTGGATCGGCGCCATGTTCCAACAGGTATTTGGCCAAGTCGTAATGGCCGTTGGCGATGGCGATCACGATCGGAGAGCTCTTGTCTCCCGCGCAGACCTCGTTTACATCGGCGCCCGCTTCGAGTAGAGCGCGCGACGCTTCAAGGTAACCGTTGCGTGCTGCGAGCAACAGGGCCGTCATACCACCGGATACAGTGGCCGCAGTCGACTTCGCGCGGCCCCCTCCACCACCGCGCCCGCCCGCGAAACCGCCTGCCGCGCCGCTGCCGCCAGCGGCTCCTCCACCCCGCCCCGCGCGTGCGCCACCGCCGCGACCACCGCGTCCACCCGCCGCGCCACTTGATCCTGCAGCGCCATCTGTCCCGCCAGCCGCACCGCCGCCGCGCCCGGCCTGCACGATGGGGTTCCCGTCTTCGTCAAAGGCCGGCCTTTCCAGCTTCACGACCGTGCTTGTGACGGCGGGGTCAGACCCGCGCGATATCAGAAACTTCACAGCCGAGGCGCGGTTCCGTCCCGCCGCGAACATCAGCGGCGTTTCTCCGCGCAGTGGTTCCTTCGCATTGATCGAAGCACCATGGTCCAGCAGTGTCTTGATAGCATCCACGTTGCCGGAGGACGCGGCAAGCATCAGCGGTGTAGCTCCGTCAGCATTCGCAACTTCCACACCGGCGCCCGCGGTGAGCAGCGCCTGAATGATGGCGGCATCGCCGTTGGTGGCCGCGAGCGCCAGCGGCGTCACGTGGCCGAGGATCGTGGCCGCGTGTGCGTCCGCCCCAGCCGCCAGAAGCCGCTTCACGGCAGGGAGATCGTCCTCTGAAACAGCCTTATGCAGTGGAGTGAAGCCATCGCCGGCCGCCTGTCCGAATAAAAATCCTACGGTGCAGAGACCGGCCACTCCAAGGCCCGCCAATAACCAGGTTCTGTTCCTCATATTGCCAGTGCTCCTGTGCTGTCGCCAATGCTTGCCACATCTTCCACGCCGAGTTTCCGCAGAACCGAAAGAAGCAGATTCGCGGCCGGCGTGCCATCGGGCGCGCGGAAATGCTGATTGCCACGCAACTGGCCGTTTGCTTTGCCTGCCAGGAAGATCGGCAGGCGCTTGTGATCGTGAATGTGAGAGTCGCCCATCGGGCTGCCGTAGAGTACCAGCGAGTGGTCGAGCAGATTGCCATCGCCATCCGGCGTGTTCTTCAGCTTGTCGATAAAGTAGGCCGCCTTGCTGACGTGGTACTGGTTCAGCTTGGCGAATTCCGCGATGGTATCGGTGTTTTCTCCGTGATGCGAGAGGCCATGGAACGGAGACTTGACGCCGCTTTCCGGGTACACGCGTGAACTCACGTCGCGGCTCAGCTTGAACGACGAGACGCGTGTGGTGTCCGTCATAAACGCCAGCACCTGGAGATCGAACATCAGCTTTACATGCTCTTCGAACGAATCCGGCACGCCGACCGGCGCTTCGGGTAACGCGCGCGCTTCGCCGCTGGAGTTATATTTTTCCACCTTCTGGATACGGGCTTCGATCTCCCGGACACTATCCAGATAATCGTTGAGGCGACCGCGATCGCTGGCGTCGAGACCTTTCGTGAGGCGCGCCATCTCCTGCCGAATGGTGTCGAGAATGCTGCGATCCGCCTGCCTGCGCGCGAGCCGTTCCGCCGGAGTCGCGCCATCGCCAAACAGGCGTTCGAAGGCGACGCGGGGATCGATTTCCATGGGCAGCGGCTGCGTGGGCGACGCCCAGCTGATCGTGTTGGCATAAACGCAGCTGTATCCATACCCGCAGGCGCCGGAGAGCGAACCAACATCTTCGATGCAGAGCTGAATGGAAGGCAGCGGCGTTTCCTGCCCCGCCTTCTGCGCATAAATCTGGTCGATGGAAGTGCCGAGGTAGATGTCGGAGCCTTCGGTCATCTTCGGATGCGCGGCGGTCAGAAAGACGGCCGATGAGCGCGTATGATCAGCGCCTTCTTCGCGCGGCGAAAGCGCTGAGGCGTTGTTGAGATCCGTACCGCTGACGATGGTCAGGTAGTCCCGATATGGCGCCAGCGACAGGAGAGTCGGGGTGATTTCAAAATCCGAGCCCTCGCCGGCGGGCGACCAGTAGTGTTTGGTAGTGCCGTCCAGTGTGCTTCCGGCAGCACCGTGAACGATTTCGATGGCGGCGAAACGCGTGCGCCCGGCGGCCGCGGTCTTACGCAGCGGCGTCTGCGCGGGGACCATGGAATCGAGCAGCGGCAGTGCCAGTGCGACGCCCGCGCCCCGCAGAAGTGTGCGGCGTGACAAATGCTTTTTGGTGACGTACATGGTTTTCAGATCTCCGTTCAGGTGCTAATCGGCTGCGTTTGCGGGAGCGGACTCGGCGCGCCGCATCTGGAATGGAACACTCTTCACAATGCCGAGAATGATTGCGGAAAAACGGTTGTTCTCTTTCGCGGCGTCGCGATCGATTTCCCGCACGGCAGGCATGTCGTAATACTCCACGCCACGGCCCAGACCGTAGGTCAGAAGCCTCTGCGTGAAGTTGCGGATGAACACGTCGCTGCGCGCCATCAGCGCCTCCCGCAGACTTGCGGGACCGTTGACCGGCGTGCCGTCGACCATCGTCCCGGACGCATCAATCGGATCGAGACCGTCACGTGTTCGCCAGACACCGGTGCCATCGAAATTCTCGAGAGCGAAACCGATCGGGTCCATCTTGGTGTGGCAGGCCGCGCAGACGGGGTTCTTGTGATGCTCTTCGAGGCGCACGCGGACAGAAACATCTTTCGTTCCCGCAGCGGCTTCCTTGAGCGGCGGAACGTTGGCCGGGGGATTTGGCGGCGGCGCGCCCATAATATTCTCCAGCACCCACTTCCCGCGCACAACCGGCGACGTTCGCGTGGCGAAGGAGGTCACGGTGAGGATGCTCCCCTGGCCGAGCAACCCAAAGCGATTTGGATCGGTCAGCGTGACGCGGCGGAAGCGATTGCCTTCCACATCGGGAATGCCGTAGTGACGGGCGAGGCGCTCATCCACATACGTGTAGTTGGCACTGAGCAGATCGGTGATGTTCCGGTCCTCGTGCATGATGCTGCCGAAGAACAACTCCGTTTCGCGCCGCATGGAATCAAGCAGGTTTTCGTCGAAGTTGGGGTAAGTGAAAATGTCGGGCTGTGCGCTTTTCAGGTTACGCAGATAGAGCCACTGACCGGCGAAGTTGGAAATCAGCGCTTCCGAGCGCGGGTCTGCCAGCATGCGTCGAACCTCGGCTTCAAGCTGTTTGGGTTCGTGCAGTCGCCCGGCCGCAGCCAGGGTCAGCAGACGATCGTCCGGGGCGCTGCTCCATAGGAAATAGGAAAGCCGCGATGCCAGTTCGACATCGCTCACGCGAAAATTCGTGCCCGGCGCCGCGTTGGGTGGTGTGTGCTCAAAACGGAAGACGAACTGCGGATTGGCCAAAATGAACTCAAGCGCCATGCGGATGCCCGAGTCAAAATCGACGCCGGTTTTGCCTTGCTGAGAAGTGTTGCGGCCAGTCTGATAGACGCTAAGCAGATCTTCGCGATCAGCATCGGTGATGGGACGTCTGTAAGCCCGGCGTGCCAGATCGCTGAGAATCTTCTTCGCGCAGCCGATTTCTTCTTCCTGTTTCGATGGGTGGCAGGTGAAGATCCTCGCGCGGCTCGGCGTGTCGCTGATGCCCGTGATGTTGTACGGGCCGACCACGGCGATGTTGCGCAGGTGAGGCAGCGCGGTGAGGCCCATCGTCTGGCCTGCGAAAAGATCTTCGAGGCTCTGCTCGAATGGCATCACAAAATCGTCCACGGGCGCTTCGCTTTTCTGAATGAATGACGCCGAGATCACCTGGGGACCGGCCTTGATGTGGATGGGCGGCGTCTTCATGTCGTCATCCACTTTCATCCGGGGATTGACGGGAATCACCGCGACCTTCTCCCCATTGACCGCGACTTCCAGTTGCTCCCCCTTCTCATACGTGCCGAACAGCAGGGTGTTGGTGGTGAAGTACAGCGTCATGCGGAACCTGTAGTCGCCATCGGCGGGGAAATTGTGTGTGAATACGATGCCGCCGCGCGTGCCGAGCGGTGTGCCTTCCACATGATGCGTCTGCGAAAACGCCGAGTTCAGGTGGTAGGTCTCTTCCTGAGGACTTGCGGTGGGATCGCCGACAGCGAGACGGCTGATTTTGCCCGCGGCGCGAACGTAGCCGTCCATCAGGGTCGGCGAAATGTTGAGAACCTCGGCCATGTTGTCGAAGCCATGGCTCATATCGTCGGCGGGCAACCAATTCGCCGGGTCGATACTCAAACCGAGCAGATCCCGAACTGAGTTGGCATACTCGGCCCGATTCAGCCGGTGCAGGGCAGGGCGGCCGGGGTTGGGGCTGCGCGACGCGGATTGGTCGAGAGTATGTTCGAGCGAATCGGCCAGGCCGTTGATGGCCGTGTTGTCGCGTCTGGCTCCGGCGGGTGGCATCATGCCGGCGCGAATCTTCAGGATGACCTTCTCCCAGTCTTTCGCATTTGGCTCCGGGTGATCCGGATCCAGCGCCGTCAGGGAGAGACCAGCGGATTTCAGCTTGTCGTTGTGGCAACCGGCGCAATAGGCCGTAACCGTCGCGCGCTGCGGCGTTTGGGCGGAGACCGCGGAAGTCAGAGCCAAAAACAGGACTGCGGGAGCTGTCGCTAACTGGCTGTAGCGGAAAATACGGTTGTAGTATAAAGTGCGTGCTGGCTCGACCACATGGATCCTTAACTCAATTTATATGTGTAGGTTGGGCGGTAATAAAACGACCGACCAACGTCCCAATTGCCAGCCGCCATGGAGGCAAAAAAGACACAACCCACTCAAGTGAACGAGCCATAGTCCACTATTCCTATGTAGTATAGGGTATTATGATGCTTAGCGTCAAATCGGGCACCGGGCACGCCCTAAAGTGTCGTTAGATCGTCTTGGAGGAACTTATGAAGAGAATCAGTTGGATTATCGCAGGCGCGAGCCTGATCGCCGTCGGCGGCGGGTTAGCCCTGGCGCAGAGTGAGGGCCAGTCGCCCGTGCTCAAAGATTACGCCAATCCACCGGCGATCCGGGCCGTGGACACCGTTTTGATGGAGGAAATGACCTGGCTCGAAATCAAAAATGCCATGAAGGCGGGCAAGACCACGGTTATTCTGCCTGCGGGCGGTCTCGAAGCCACCGGGCCGTTTATTACTCTGGATAAACATCAAAACATGTTGCGCGGCCAGACCGACCTGATCGCGCGCAAACTCGGAAACGCCCTGATCGCCCCGGTAGTTCGATATGTGCCACCGGATGACGGCCAGCGCGGACCTTACGTGGGTGATTTCAACATTACTCTGGCAGCCTATAAATCGACGCTGACCGATATCTGTAATGCCCTCAAGGTTGACGGCTTCAAGGAGATTATCCTGATTGGCGACCATCAGGGGGCGCAGCGAGGCATGAAGGAAGTTGCCGAGGAACTGGGGCCGAAGTGGGCTGGCGGTCCTTCCAGGGTGCATTTTATACCTGAGTACTACGACCGCCGGGCGGTGAATGAGTATGTCAGGACCAAACTGGGGATCACCGAAGGCAGGGGCGGATTCAGCGACAATTACTACAACACCTCCATTCTGATGGCCGTGAATCCCGAGAGCGCGCGGCTCAAAGAGCGGACCGAGGCTGACCAGCTGACTGTGAACGGGGTGAACCTCAAGCCCATAGAGAAGACCATCGAAAACGGCAAAACGATCTTACAAATGCAGACGGATCAAACCGTCAAGGCGATTCAGAAAGCAATTTCGGAGGACAAATAAGTACACTGCGGGCATTTCCCGCGGTGTCCGGCATTTGACGAGGGCCTGTTCCTGGCGTTCAGCCCGCGGCGGGGGGAGGGAGGCGGCCCAAACTTCCCTCGTTTTCGGGGATAGGGCGCTACTTTTTTTGCAGGCGCCAGTAACTGACGAAACCGTCGCGGTTGGGCATTTTGACTTGCGGCAATGTCTTGGCGTCGAGCGTTGCATCCTTCGCCACCACACCGTCGATGGATAACAAGTAGGCGGTGATCGCGTACACCTCATCGTTGGTCAGCGATTGTGGGCTCGGCAGCGGCATGGCGCGCCGGATGTAGTCGAACAGCGTGGTTGCGCGGGGCCAGTAGCTGACTGGCGTCTTGACGGGCGCGGCGGAGGCGAGTGTTCCCACACCTCCCGTCAGGCGGTCCTGCGGCTTGCCGGAGCCTTCCGGCCCGTGGCAAACCTGACACTTCTGCGCGTAGACGGTGGCGCCTGTCGCCACGGAGCCACTGCCAGGGGGCAAGCCGGCGCCGTCCGTCCCGATAGTGAGATCAATCTTTCGGATTTCCTCCGGCGAGAGCGGACGCCCGAGGTTAGGCTGCTGCGCCGCTACGGGAATTGCCACCAGACATATCCAGGCCAGCATGCGGGAGACGGGTCTAAATGTAGACATTTTTCACCGTCCCATCTGCCTCGACGCCCCAGCTCTGCACGCCGTTGAAGTGATAACCCTGACGCGCGGCGTATTGAGCCGCCCACGCCGCGCGGGTTGGCTGCGTCGCTCCCTTTTCGTCCGTGGCGCGGCTCGCCAGTACGGCGGGCTGGCCGTCCCACTTCCATGCCAGGCGAAAGCGTGTGAGCGCCTTCGGCAGTACAGGATCGCCCAGGGCCGCGAGCGCCCAGGTCTTGCCGCCATCGGCTGTGACTTCAACCTTCGAGATTCGTCCGGCGCCTGACCACGCGAGGCCAGATATTTCGTAGAAGCCCGGACCCTTCATGGTCATTCCAAAAGAAGGCTTGATGATGGCGGACTTCACTTCCTGCGGGAACATGTACTGGCGGGCTTTGCCATCCGGCATCAGTTCGGTGTAGTGCGAGGTCTCCTCCCGCGAGTCGACAGGCGCGTCCGTCACCTTCACACGACGCAACCACTTCACGCTCACGTTGCCTTCAAAGCCGGGCAGCAGAATTCGCATCGGATAGCCCTGCTCGGGGCGAATGGCCTCGCCGTTCTGATAAAGGGCGATCACAGCATCGTCAAGACATTTTTCGAGCGGGATGCTGCGGCTCATCGCTGCCGCATCGGCGCCCTCGGCGATCACCCACTTCGCACCGGGCGAGACACCGGTTTCGGCGAGCAATGTCGAGAGCCGCACGCCGGTCCATTCTGAACAGGACAGCAGTCCGTTGATTGCGCCGGCAGACGATTGCGAAGGCTGTGCCGAAGTGTAGCTCCCGGAGTTGCCGGAGCATTCGATGAAGCGGATGTGCGTTTCCATGGGATAACGCAGGAGCGCATCGAGCGAGAAAGCCAGCGGCCGGCTGACCAGGCCGTGGATGGCCAGCTCATGACGATCCGCGTCGATATCTGGAATGCCGTTATGGTGCCGTTCGAAGTGGAGTCCGTTGGGTGTAATGGTGCCTTCGAGGAACTGCAGCGGCGTGTGCGAGGAAGTGGTGGGTCGCACCTGGCCGGTGGGGTAATCGCGCTGCACCTTACTCTGCGATTTTGCGGGAAAGCCGTAACCCGAGAAGCCCCGGCCTGGCGTCTTCATCCATTCGGGCGAGTTCGCGCCGACGCTGTCATTGGATTGTGCGGAAGCGATAGTCGCGGCACTGCCCGCTGCGAAAAGTCCTCCCGCTAGGAGAATGCGACGGTTCAGCAGTCCATTGCCGGCGGCGAATTCACCTCTTACGACCGCGTCGATGTTTCGGCGTTTATTCATATGTTGCTCACCTTGAATCGCGATGGGGGGACCGGGTTCGTTCCCGATCCCCATCGCGACTGTCTGTTGTCTGTCTTAGTTCAGATGGACAGTCGTAGCTCCCGAAAGGTAGATGGCGTTAAACAGGAACGGGAACGTACCGTGCGGCTGTGCCCGGAAAGTAATCTCCGGCCCGAACAGATAGATCTCACCCTTGCCCACACTGGCTTCCACCGCTGCAACTGTGCCGTTCAAATAGCCCTGGCCCCACGCCCAGCCGCTGCGCAGAGGCTGCGTGCTGTCGTACCAGGCCACAGGGCGTACACCCTTCAGCGCAGCATCCGGCTGTAGCCGGAACGAGGGACTGGTGGCGAAGAAGACGTCCAGCTGATTCGGCAGTCCCCAGGCGATCGGTAGCTTGTTGTCGACGCTCGCCTGCAGTATGGAACCCGGTACGTAGAACTGCGTGGTGGTCAACGGCTTCGCGGTCCCGTCCGGACCCGTCTCCGTCAGACCATTGCTTACCGGAAGTCCAAAGTAGTTGTTGAAGGAAGCTGAACTGCCGATAGCCACCAGCGTGCCGCCATCCTGGACAAAGCTCTGCAACTGAGGACCGGTTTTGGCAGCCGTGACGGTGCCAACCTGGTCTTTGTATTCGTCCGGTATGTCGGCCGCTGCGCCGCCGCGGCCTCCGCCGCCACGCCCGGCACCAGTGGTTGCACCCGCGGCAGCGGCTCCGCTTCCACCGCGTCCACCGCCCGCAGCAGTTGCCCCCGTCGCCGTGCCAGCAGCTGCGGCACCGCCGCCTCCACCGCGACCGCCGCGTCCACCACCGGAGCCGGGCAAGGCGCCAGTCGGGAAGATCAGCACGTCGTACTTGCTCTTCAGATCACCGGCGTCGAGTGTGGGTGCATAAACGCGATCGAAGGTAATGGGGAAGGCCTGATCGAGCAGCCAGCGAATCTGGCCTGAGTCCTGATTTCCACCATAGCGATCCCACAGACCGACGCGCACGGGACGCAACTTGAGCGCGTCGCCCTGCGGCTTCTGCGCAGTTGCTTCGAAAGGCAGACCCAGGTCTTTGGCGAGCTTATCCACAGCCGCAGCCGTGCTGGCTTTGGCCGGAATGTAGATCGTGCCTGCCGGATACGTCTTGTTGTTGGCCGTGACATCCTGCTTCAGCCAGTAAACGGCTTCGCCGGAAGCGAGCAGCTTTGTGGTTCCTTCAAAGGAATCGACGATACGGTGACTCAGGAAATAGCCAGACGTGCCGGAAACCGTGGTGACCTTCGCCGCAGGCGGTTTCAGCAGGCCGTCGATCTTTTCGAACGGCCCGTCAAAGCCGTCGAGGATGCGATCGAACTTCACGCCCATCTGGAACGCGAGCGTATAACCAGTAATGTCGTACGGAGGCCGGGGCGGTCCGCCGGGATACTGGAGATCGTTCGGGTGATCCTGCGGCTCAAACATATCGCGCAGGTGCGGGCGGAAGGCCTGCGCTGCTTTCACAACGTACGAACCAGCCGGGTAGGTCTTGCCCGCGACTTGAAAGCTGGCAGTAGCGCGATGCACCACGACGCCTGCCTTCAACAGATCGTTGACGAATTTCGTGCCAGTCAGGAAGTCCGCCTGATCCGACGGGATGATGTAGCCGCGCGGATCGCGTGCTTCCGGAGTGTGCAGCTGGTCCCAGTACTTCGTGGGGATGCCGCCTCGTCCGCCGCCGCCAGTGTCCGTATCGCCGCCTGCCGCAGCGACAGTCTCGGTGCTAAGGCCTTGCGCCGCGCGGTCTTTCGCGTAGGCGGCGTCGAGCGCCGCGATGCGCTTCGGCGTGAGCGTCCAGTAATCCTCGTTGCCGCGTTCAATCGAGTTCTTGCCCGCGCGATAGATGCGGAACAGGAACTCTTCGCGGAAGCGCGCTGCAATATCGAGCAGTGCGCGATCGGCCGAGAGAAGGTATTCGATGGTCTGCCGCTGGTGCCATTCCTGCTTCGGGCCGATAGGCAGAGGCTGATCGCCGTTAGGTAACAGTTTCGAGGAGACGAGCGGGATGCTCAGCGGCGTTGGGCTGCCGATGATTTCCGACATCACGCCGATCTGGTTATGGAAGCCAGTGGTCGTGCGGTCACCGCCGTTGAACCATGTCGAATAGGGCGCGCCGGTTCGCATGACGGCGCCCGGCTTGCCTTCTTCGATAAACCGTTCGTGCACCGCGGCTGAGACGAGGTCGATGCCGATCGGCACCAGCGGGTCCTGATTGTAGTTGAACGGATCGCGGAACGGGGAGAAGAACAGCACCGCGCCTGCCGGGCCGGTCTGATGCTGGTTGTACATGATCTGGGGAATCCAGTCGATGTACATTTCTTTGTTGATGATTTCGGTCTCGGCCTGATTGGCGACGTAGGAGTCGCGATTGTTATCGTGACCAACGTACTTTTGGTAAAGGCGTGGGAGGTTGAGGTTGCGCTTCAACGGATCGCTCTCGCGCATGTACCAGTCGGAGACCAGTTCCATGCCGTCCGGATTGGCAGGCACCAGCAGGAGGATATCGTCGTTCAGGATGCGCTGCGTTTCCGCGTCGTTCTTGCTCAGAAAGTCGTAGGCTTCGGTGAACAGCGCCTGGGAGTTGACGCATTCGGTGGCGTGCAGGCCGCCATCGATCCAGACTACGGTCTTGCCTTCGGCCGCCAGAGCGTGCGCCTGGTCGTCGGTGAGGCCGTCAGCGCGTCCCAGCTTTTGAGAAATCTCTTTGTAGCGAGCAAGGTTCTTGTGATTCGCAGGCGAGGTGATGATGGCCATCACGAACGGCCGACCTTCCGGCGTCTTGCCAAGATCCACCAGTTTGATACGGTCGGATTCCTTCGCCAGCTTATTCCAATACTCCAGCAACTGCGTGTAGTTGGCGAGAAAGTAATCGTCCCCCACCGTGTGACCATTCACCACTGGCGGGCTGATGGTTGTTTTTGTCTCCTGCTGTTTAGCGCCCGTTTGAGCCCGGGCTGCGACATTCATGGTCAGGAACGCCGTAAGGACCGGGGCGACCAATAAATACGCGGGCTTCGTTCCACTGCACTTCATAGTTAACCTCCATGGTTAAAATCCAAACTGCCAAAAAACACGCAATTCAGTTAACAAACGTCGTTAACCTATGGACCCTGATCATGGAAATATGCCGAAATCCGGCGCGGCAAGCTTCGTGTGAAAGCCAGCCGCGCCGGACTAAGTTATGCCGATGTCACCTTAGAAATGAATTCTCAATCCAAACTGCATCTGCCGGGGAGTGTTGGCCTGGCCGCTGATCACACCCCACGTTTGCGGGCTGTCGATGTTGAGGCTGGGATTCGACGGCTGGAAGTGGTTCAGCGTGTTGCTTGCCTGGATGATGATCGTGGCGCCGACGCCCTCACGGATTCTGAAATCCTTAGAAGCCGTTGCATCCAAATTCCAGGTTGGCAAGCCCCGGAGCACGCCAGCCCCGCCAGACGAGGTATCGAGACCCAGAATCAGCGGCCGGAAATCCGCCAGCACCGCGGCCGGGTTCGCGAACATATTGATACCTGAGCCACCAGCGGCAGCGTTACCGTTAGTCCCCGCACCGGTGGCAACGACGTTGTAGTGCGCCGAGTTGCCCGCCGTGTACGGTGCGATCAATACAGCGTTCTCCGACGCACTGTTGCTGTTGCCATATTCCTCACCGAAGGACTGGGCGTTTGCCGTAGCTCCGGATCCGATGCTGACTTCCAGAGGAGCGCCGCTTTGAGCCGTGAACAACGGTGAAACCGTCCATCCACCGAGCACGCGGCCAAGTACGCCTTTCTGATTCTTGAAGAACGGCTCCTTATACAGGATTGACAGGTTGTAGACGAACTTGATGTCGTACGATTGCGGGCCATAGCCTACATGTAAGTCCCAGGGATCCACTACGGTCTGGGAACTGCTGGATTGTGCCGAGTCTCCGGTTCCCATCGCACGGCTCCAGGTGAGATTGGAGCGGGCGGTTACACCGTGCCAGTCTCTGGCCGTAAAGCTAAGGAAGGCGGCGTTGTAGTTGCCCCAGCCATTGCTGGCGGCCAGCTCGTAGGATTGCAACTGCGTGGTCACCGCGCTGCCGGCAGCGCCGGGCGAGGCGAGCAGGGTGCGTCCCAGCGTCCATGACGGAGCCGCATTCAGCGCACCCCACAATGTGTAGACCTGGGTGTTGACGATGTTTGTCTTTTGCAAAGCGGCTACTGCCGCGGTGCAACTGGCGTAGGCTTTGCAGTATGACGATGTGCTGCCACCCAGGGCCGCTTCGAGGAAGGGCTGCGCCTGAATCGCCTGCCCTCCCGCGACCTCCTGGTAGAGGTTGGCGAAGGCGTTGGCGAAACTCTGACCATTGAGCGTGGTCATGGTGGGAACCGCGTCCACGTTGATGAGGTTGTACTCGTTGGTGATGATGCGGCCCACGTAGCCAACCTCAAAGCTCAGCTTGTGAGAAAGTGCGCGCTGGATCGTTACGTTGAATTCGTCTGAGCGATCCGGCCGGAAATTCACGTCCACACCGGCGCCGTCACCGGCTGCCGCGTTTCCGTTGACGCCTGGCAGATAAGGCTGAGCCAGAGTCTGCGTAACAGCCGGCAGGGGAGCCACAAGGCCGTCGGTGCCGATGCGAAATGCCGTGGTGGGATTCGCGCCACCGTTACCCGCACAGGTACCCGATGCGGTCACGCCGATGCACTGCACCACCTGTTCCAGGCCTGCGCCAAGCACGGGGCTGCCCACCACGCGGCCGCCGTTGAGACGCCCGTAGATACGGGTGTAGCCACCGCGAAGCACGGTCTGACCGTTGCCGAGAACACGGCCCAGGAGTCCGCCGTTTGAATGGGGACTCCACGCAACCGCGAGACGCGGGCTGAATTGACCGTAGAACGGATGGAACGGATATTTGCCGCCTCCCGCCACATTCGGCGTTGTGGCAAAGCCAATCGTCGGGTCATAGGCGCCGCCCGCCAGCGCGGCTACCTGCTTCTGCTGAAGATACGACTGCAGGCTGATGGGCTGGTCCGCCGAATCGACAAACTGCACCTGCTTACCCTGCAATTCGTAGGGCGGCATTTCGATCGCATATCCCAGGCCATAGGTGAGTGTGAGGGATGGCCGTATTCTCCAGCTGTCGCTGAAGTATTCGTTGTAGCTGGGCACAATGGCGTGGATGGAGATAGGATCGCCGGTCGGGTTCAGAGTCAGGTTCGGTCCGCTGCGGGTATACATGACCTGCGATTGCGAAACGATGCCAAGCACTTCTCCATAAAGGGTGGAATAGTTCGACAACTGGCTGGATGGCAAACCAACGGGCAGGGCGGTTGAGGGGAAGACGATTCCGGTGCCGGTGCCGACCTGATAGGTCAGCGAAGCGTCCGTGGCAATGCCGTTATCGTTGCGCGTGTAGTAATCGTAGTCACGCTGATACGAAGCACCGAACTGGAACTGGTGATTCCGGTGAAGCAGGCTGAGATCGTCGCGATAGAACTGATCGTGGCCATCCCAGGCCCTCTGGCGGGTACTTGACGTATCCACATTATAGGGAATCAGGGCGTTGGACGATTCGCCGCCTATTTCCAAAGCTCCGCCGAGACCCGGCAGTTGAGGGGTTCCGCCCAGATCCGACCAGGACCAGTAATTTCGGATGACGTTGAAGCGAAAATCGTTGATCAAATTTGATTTCAGAGTGCTGGTTAAACCTGCCACCAGGTAGTTGTCGTACTGCGGACGGGGGGCGTTGGCGGCCGCCTGTCCGAAGACATCGCCGGGCAGCGCGCCGCCGATATCCACCTGACTGGACGTCTGCGAATGGAAGGCGTAGTAACGGTCGCTCACAAAGAAATGGTTGCGATCCGTGATGTCGTGATCCAGGCGAATGACACCGAAATCGGAGTTCACCGGGAGCTTCAAGCTGGATGTGTAGCCCTGGGTGTTGTAATGATCGCCGGCCTGCGGATCAGTCGGCAAAGGCATGTACTTATTCCAGATTTGACTCACAATCGGATTCAGTCCGAGCCCGAGAGGGTCGCACAGCCCACCGCCGGCGCATGTCGCCGGCTGGTACGTGACGCCATTGACCGTTACCGGGGTGGGGTTGAGATTGTAGGCCTGGTATACGCCTGCGCTGTTCGGGACCTGAATTACACCCGCGCGCATCAGCGCAGTGGGAACGGTCTTTTCAATTGTGGTGTTATTCGGGAAACGATAGCCCTCATAGTTCGTGAAGAAGAAGGTCTTCTTGCCGATCAGTTTCGGCGCCACGGGACCGCCCAAAGCGGCGCCGAAGCGATTCTTGTGTGTCGCCGCGAGCGGAGTGTAGGGCAGATTTCCAGACGGCGTGTGGTCGTTCTTCCAGCTATTGGCCGCGCCTACGTCGGTGCCGAAATAGTAATCGTACAGTGCGCCGTGGAACTGACTGGTGCCGCGTTTGGTTACCATCTGCACCTGCGCACCGGCGGCTCCGTTGAAGTCGGCGGTTTGATTCGAGACGCCAACCTGGAATTCTTCTATGCTCTCGACGGGGGTTGGAGCCACGCCGGAGATGCCACCGCCATTACTCGTGGTGTAAGTCGAGTAGGTGCCGGCCATGTCGTCACTGTTGTTGCCGCCATCCAGATGGAAGGAGCTCTGGTCGTTCTGTGTCCCGCCGACCTGCCCGCCGGGCGCCACACCTACCTGCAACGTGACGAGCGAAGAAGCGTCGCGGCCAAGGTTCGGCAGCAGCAGCAGGGAATCGCCGGAAAGTGTTGAGCCGATGGTGGAGTTCGTGGTCTGCAGTTCGGACCCCGCCGAGGCTTCCACTTCCACCGTCGTGGAGGTGGCGCCGATGGCCAGTACAACGTCGAGCGTCAGTGCCTGGCCAACTTCCACTTGCTGAGCTTTTACCTCTGCCTGCGAAAAGCCTTGCCTTGCGACTGTGAGGTCATAGGTTCCCGGCTCCACATTATTGAAACTGTAGCGTCCTGTGTCATTTGCTTTTGTGATTCTGACTGCCTTGGTTGCCGTATCGATTAACCGAACGGAAGCTTCCTGAACAACGGCGCCCGAGGGGTCTTTGACCTGGCCCGAGACCGCGCCTGTGGCAGCGAACTGAGCCATTGCCAGTGGCGCAATGGAGAGAAGGAGCCAGGCAGCCATGGCCCGATTGAGATTTAGTTTTGAATTCATAGATTTTTGTCCCTGTTAAAGGCGCTGGTGCACACCGTAGGGAAGAAGCCACGACGAGGTACCACTCCCCGGATGCCACTTTTGCCAGACTTTGCGGTGAAAAACAGGGGCGCCACAGACAGGTGTTGACCAGACACTCATGGTCGATACCTGATTCGTGGCCCGAACGCAGGGTCGGGATACGCCACGGCAGTGTGAGTCGAAGAACAGGCTGCTATTTCGGCGCGGTACCCGTTCGAGACCGGTGATTTACAACCTCTGTCCTAAATCACCCCATTGCCTATAGGAATAGTACAGTTTAAGGGTTGCTTTGTCAACGGGGATTGATGTACTTATAGCCCTCGACGCCATAAGTGATTGATTTTGATAGAAAATATATTTCAATCACCCGAGTGGTAGTGTCCGGCCGCAACCGTGGGTGCCGACGACCGAAGAATACGCGACACGCTGAGAAGTATGCCCAGCGCATGAATGGCGTCCGCCGAGGGTGTAGCGGTTTTTGTGTAAATGGCTAATTCCTGCAACAGTAGGAGGAAGTCATGCTACCCTCGGTCAAGGTTCGCCAGCAGCCTGAGCTGGCAGTGAATCCGGTTCGGCGGAATTAGCCGTTTACACAGAATTCAGCACACCCTCCGTCCGCCTCCCCTCATACCCATCCCCTATCCCATCTGGCCACTCAGGAAACCCTGACGCCATTGCACCGGGACCCCTTCGCCTATTTCCCTCCACCGCCAAAACCCCGGTCACAACGATTTTCAACATCTAACCGCAACAAAACAATAAACAATGGAGAATCAGGCCTCTTCTCCAGGTGCATACTGGAATCGGAATCATGTCACGACACGTCCAATCCGGTATCTCGATACGATCAACGCCATCCGCGCCCGTCCAGTCGCCCAAAAACCGCCCCAAAAAACGCCTGCGCGAAATGAACCCAAAAACTCTAACAAAACAAAGGAACTCTTTGGGTTCATTCCCCCCCAAACGAACCATCAACGAACCCTCGGCGAACCCACCGTTTGAGGTGTCAAACCCACCGCGAACCCACCATCCCACGCCTAGGGCAGCCAAACCCGCTTCTCCATACCCTACACAACATCTTGTGGAGATCCTGTAGAAAACCCTGTATGGTGTGTTCTTGCTACTTTACTTTTGTCTCAAACGCGGTTAGTATGGTGACGCTCCCCCGAGCGCGTTGTATAGGAGAGGTGTAACTTGCTGAAGCTGAAAAAGGTCGAACTCCAGGGCTTTAAGTCCTTTTGTGACCGCACGGAATTGAAGTTCAACGGGGGTGGAATCGCGGCTGTCGTCGGTCCGAATGGCTGCGGTAAGTCGAACCTGAGTGACGCCATAAGTTGGGTCCTCGGTGAGCAGTCCGCCAAGTCCCTCCGTGGCGCGCGCATGGAGGACGTGATCTTTGCCGGCACCAAGTCCCGCAAACCCCTGGGCATGGCCTCCGTCACCATGGTGCTCGTCGACCCCGGCGCCAAACAGCTCCCCCTCATCGATACCTCCGATAAGGCTAAGACCGAGCAGCCCGTCCCTGTCAGCGAAGGCGCAGGCATGCCCGCCGACGTTGCGCAAGCCGAGGCAGTTCCGGCTGATCCTAACGCCGCCGAACCCGCTGAAATGTCCCCCGAGGTCGCGGCTGCCGTTGCGGAAGGCAAGGTCCACGAAATCCACACCGCCAGCGGCCACGGCGTCATCCATCACCCCGGCGCCAGGCAGGGCGAAATCACCATCACCCGCCGCCTGTTCCGCTCCGGTGAAAGCGAATACCTGATCGATGGCCGCCTCGCGCGCCTCCGCGACATTCAGGACATCTTCATGGGCAGCGGCCTCGGGCCGGAAAGCTACGCCATCATCGAGCAGGGCCGCATCGGCCAGATTCTTTCGTCCAAGCCCTATGATCGCCGCGCCGTCATCGAAGAAGCCGCCGGCATCACCAAGTACAAATCGCGCCGCCGCCTCGCGGAGGCCAAGCTCGAAAGCGCCCGCCAGAACCTCGCCCGCGTTTTCGACATCCTCGAAGAAGTCACCCGCCAGGTCAATTCCCTCAAGCGTCAGGCCTCCAAGACCAAGCGCTATCAGGAACTCAAGGGTGAACTCGAAGGCCAGCTCCGCACCGTGCTCGCCGGTCGTTACGTCACGCTGAAAGTGGAAGCCGAACGCTCCGCTGCTGCGCTCGAAGCCGCCTCCACCGAACTCCGCGACGCCACCGCCGAAGCGGCCGATCAGGATGCCGCCCGCCAGAAGACGCAGGAAGTTTTCTACGCGCTCGAAGCTCAGCTCACGGAGTTCCGCCGCCAGCTTGCGGCTATGAATGTCGATTCCGCAAAGACCCGCGGTCGTCTCGAATCGCAGGTTCGCGAAGCCGCCTCCATTGAGCAGCGCATGTCTGGCGCCGATCAGGAAACTCTCAATCTCGAATCGCAGATTGAACAAAATCTCGCCGAACGCGCTGCGCTGGCCACTGTCGTTGCCGATCTCGAAAAGGAGATCCAGGAACTCCGCACCAGCCTGCTGGAAAAGAATCGCGCGCGCGATGAAGTACAGGCCAAGATCCGTCAGTCCGAACAGACCATTGACGCCTCTCGTAACCTGATTCTGCGCCTGCTGGGCGAAGCGTCCGGCATTCGCAACCAGGTCGCCCAGGCCGATACTTACCTCAGCGGCATCGAACGCGAACGCGCCCGCCTCCAGAAGGAAGAGTCCGCCGCCGCCGCTGAAATCGAACGGCTCGACGCCGTCAAGCTGCAGCTCTCCGAAAACGCCGCCCAGCGTCAAATGGAGATTGAGAGCGTCACCACCAATCGCCGTGGAGCCGAAGAAGAGCTGGCCGTCCGCCGTTCCCAGGCGGCGGAGCTCCGCGTGCAGATCGATGGACTCCGCGCCGAATGCTCGCGTCTCCGTGCGCAGCGCGAATCGCTCGAAAACGTCCTCTCGCACCACACCTATACAAGTGATTCCACCAAGCAGCTTCTGGCTGCCCTCGACCACGGCAGCGTGCTGGCCGATTTCATTGAAGTCGATCCGCTATGGGAGCGTGCGACAGAAGAATTTCTCCACGACGAGCTCGAATACGTAGTCGTGAAAAACTGGGACGACGCGGAAGCCAGCATGGATCTGCTCCGCACCGATCTCGAAGGTCGCGCCACCTTCTTAGTGGAATCTGTGCCAGCTGTGGCGCAGGCTTCAGCCTGTGTTTCTTTGCCGCGCCTTTCCAGCTTCGTCAAATTCACCAACGGACTCACCGGGCAGATGCAGAATCTTCCGCGCCTCGCCCAGTGCTATCTCGCCCATGATCGCGATCAGGCCCGCAATCTGGCCGACGCGCATCCCGAAGCTTACTTCCTGCTGCCCGATGGCGAGTCCTATCATGGCCGCATGTTGACCGGTGGCCGCAAGCAGTCGAGCGGTCCCCTGGTATTGAAGCGCGAACTCCGCGAATATGCCGACCAGTTCGGCGTCCGCGAGGCCGACCTGATCGCCCGCTCCGCTGAACTGGAGACTCTGGAAAGCGAGATGGCGTCGCTCAATGCCGAACTAGAACGCCTCCGTCAGTTGCAGCAGGCTCGCGAGAAAGAGGCCGTCTCGCTCGATCACGATCTGCGCCGCACCGCCGAAGAAATCCATCGTTCCAATTCGCGAGTCTCCGTGGCTCGTCTGGAACTGGATCGCCTGAAGCGCGAAGAAGAGCGCACGCACGAAACCCGAGCCCGCAATCTGGCGCTCGCCGAGCAGAAAGAAGCCGAGCGCTCCGAGCGTGAACTCGCCCTCGAGTCTCTCCGTGAACAACTCGAAGGGGCACAGGCCGAAGCCCAGCGCACTGGTGAAGAACACGCCATCCTGCGCGCCAATCTTGCAGGCGTGGAAGAGCGCCACCGTGGCGAACGCGCCGCGCTGGCCAAACTCGAACAGCAATTCCAGCAGATGTCCTCCCGCCGCACTTCGCTTGGGCAGGATGTCCAGCGCTGGGGCGAGAACCGCTCCCGCATTCTGGCCGAAAATATTGAACTCGATCAGAAGCTGACCGTGCTCACCGAACAGATTGCCGCCGCCGAGCGCACCGTGCTCGAACTCGCCGAAGAAGAAGTGAAGCATCGCGAGTCGCTCGCCGCCTCCGATGAATCTCTCCGCGTGCTGCGCGCCCGCATCGAAACCGCCCACACGCACAAGGGCGAGATCGAAGTCGAACTGACCCGCCGCCAGTCCGAACTTCAGTTCCTTGATGAGACCAGCCGCAAGGAACTTTCCGTCGGTGTCGCCGAACTCGAAGCTCCGGCCGATTCCACGCCCGAAGTCCTCCAGGCCACGGAAGCGCTCTACCAGGAAACGCGCACCAAGATCGAAAACCTCGGCTCCGTCAATCCGACGGCTTACGAGGAATTCCAGGAAGCCTCGCTGCGTCAGGATTTCCTCACGTCACAACGTCAGGACCTGCTCGATTCCATCCGCGATACCGAAACCGCGATCAAAGAAATCGACGAGATTTCGAAGGCCCGTTTCAGCGAGGCCTTCAAGATCATCAACGAGAATTTCCGTCAGTGCTTCCAGACGCTGTTCGGCGGCGGCTCCGGCGAAATGCGTCTGACCGACGAAGAGAACATCAACGAGAGCGGCATCGACATGATCGCCTCGCCTCCCGGCAAGAAGCTGCAGAACGTTCTGCTGCTATCGGGCGGTGAGAAAGCGCTTACGGCGTTGGCTCTTCTCATGGCCATCTTCAAGTACCAGCCGAGTCCCTTCTGCGTACTGGATGAGGTCGACGCTCCGCTTGATGAGGCCAACATTGGTCGCCTGATGCGGCTGTTGGCCGAGATGTCAGTCGATACGCAGTTCGTCATCATCACCCACTCCAAGAAGACCATGGAATCGGCCCAGGCGATGTACGGAGTCACCATGCAGGAAGCCGGTGTTTCAAAGCTGGTGAGCGTGAAGTTCCAGCATCGTGGTGCAGAGGGCGCTGCGGCCTGAGCTAAACCTCATTCGGATCTGGCGAGTGAGACAATCTCATCAGAGATCCCATGAGTGTCGAACTTCAAAGTCTGGTGTACGTCGTCGATGACGACGAGAATCTCCGCATTCTCGTCGGACGTTGGCTGGAGCGGGCGGGCTTTGAAGTCGTTCTGCTTAACAATGGCGCCAAGTGTCTGGAGGCCCTGGCGGAAGAAGTTCCCGCCGCCATTTGCCTCGATATGAACATGCCAGGCCTCACTGGCCTGGAAACGCTCGAGAAAATTCGGGAGCACCATACGGCGCTCCCGATCATCGTGCTGACGTCGGATGATTCAGCCGATACGGCAGTTCGCGCGATGAAGCTGGGTGCGCACGATTACCTCACCAAGCCGCTCGACCAGCCGAAGCTGGTGACCACGCTCAAGAACGCCGTCGAGATGGGACGGCTTGCCTTCCGCGTCTCGCAGTTGGAGCGCGAAGTCGAGGGCCGCGGCTATCCCGGCATCGTTGGCACGTCGGCCGCGATGAAGTCTGTCTTCCGGCAAATCGATAGACTCGCCCTGAGCGACGTGACGGTATTGATTCACGGCGAGAGTGGCACCGGCAAGGAACTGGTCTCCCGCGCGATTCATCAATCGAGCAGCCGGAGCCGGAAACCGTTCGTGGCCGTGAACTCAGCGGCCATTCCCGAGAGCCTCCTGGAATCGGAGTTGTTCGGTCATGAGAAGGGCGCGTTCACAGGCGCGGTGAACCGCCGGATTGGCAAGTTCGAAGAGGCCAATGGCGGCACGTTGTTCCTCGATGAAATCGGCGAACTCTCGCCTTCGGTTCAGGCGAAAATGCTGCGTGTGCTGCAGGAGCGCAGTTTTCAAAGGCTCGGCGGTACGTTTCAGGTGCAGTCGGATTTCCGGCTCATCACAGCCACGCACCGAAATCTCGCTGACGATGTGAAGTCTGGTCGCTTTCGTGAAGACCTGTTCTTCCGCCTCGCCGTATTCGAACTGGAACTCCCGCCTTTGCGGGAGCGGCCGGACGATATCCCGGCGCTCGCGCAGTCTTTCATTCGCGAGCATCGGGAAGCGATGGGGTCACGCGTCACGGGCTTTTCGCCAGGAGCGCTTCAGTTGCTTCTCAGACATGACTGGCGCGGCAATGTTCGCGAGCTTCAGAACGTGATGCAGCGCGCCATGGTTGTGGCCGAAGGCGAAGACATTCGCGAAGAGGATCTGCCGGAGAGCGTACGCGGACGCAAAGCCGAGTCGGCTCCGGCGCCAGAAACGGAGCTTTCAGATGACGGCTCCAAGACCTTGGAAGATGCCTCCAAACGTCTCTTGCTCGCCGCATTGGTGACTCATGAGGGCAATGCCTCCGCCGTTATGCGGGAGCTGAACATCGGCAGGACGCGCTTTTATCGAATGCTCCGCAAGTTCGGCCTGGAAGAGCGGATAGAGACAATTCGTCAGTCGGGGAAAGTTTAGGCTCACATGTACGGAATGGTGAATAGGGCAATAGAGGACATGGTGGTCTCCGGCTATGGCCAGGAGACGTGGGAACGCGTCAAAGAAAAGGCCGGTTTTGAAGACGAAGTGTTCGTCAGCACGGAGGCCTATCCTGACGAACTGACCTACGCTCTGGTGGGCGCGGCCAGCAGCATCCTGAAGACGCCGCCGGCCGATGTTCTCGAAGCGTTCGGGGTTTACTGGGTTGTGAAGACGGCGCAGGAAGGTTACGGCGATATGATGGCGGCCGGCGGCAAAACTCTCGGCGAGTTTCTGGAGAACCTGCCGAACTTCCACTCGCGGGTCAGCATGATTTTCCCTCACCTGAGTCCGCCTCGCTTCTATTGCAGCGACATCAAGCCAAACTCGATTCACATGCACTACCAGTCGCATCGCGACGGCCTCGCTCCGTTCGTGGTTGGCTTGCTCAAAGGGCTGGGCCAGAGGTTCTCGACGCCGATGACTGTGGAGCAGATAGCAAGCAAGTCGGCGGGAGCCGATCACGATGAATTCATCGTCCGCTGGTAACGAGTCACGCCTCCATCTGTCCCCCGACCAGATCGGGAGCCTGTTTCCTTTTCACGTCGTCTTCGATCGCGACATGAAAGTCACGGAAGTAGGGCGATCGATGGCGAAGCTCTTTCCGGATTTGCAGGTCGGCACCGACATCACCGCGCAGTGGGCCCTCGTCAGCCCGATGATCCCCTTCGTCTATGACGAGATCGTGGCTCACGAGAAGTTGCTGTTCATCGTCCTGGCCATGGAAGGCGGATTGCGCCTGCGTGGCCAGATGCTGGCGATGCCGGGCCGCGAAGGCATCGCCTTCATCGGCTCGCCCTGGCTTCCCGAGGCCGGGCAGTTTCGGGCGACCGGTCTCACGTTCGAGGATTTTGCGATCCACGACTCGATGCCGGAGTTTATGCAGGTTGTCCAGTCCCAGCGTTTCGGCATGGACGACCTTCGTAAGCTCACCGATAAGCTTCGTCATCAGCGCGAATCGCTGAAGCAGGTGAACCAAAAGCTCACATCGCAGGCCGCCGAGTTCCAAAAACTGGCGATGATTGCCGCGCGCACGGACAACGGCGTGGTGATCACGGATGCCAACGGTTCGATCGAGTGGGTGAACGAGGGATTCGTTCGCGCCACCGGATACTCGGCCGAGGAAGTGAAAGGCAAACAGCCGGGTCAGATTCTTTACGGTGAGGCGACAGATCCCGCCATAGTTGCCCGCATGAATAACCGGACCCGGCGTGGCGAGGGCTTCAAGGGCGAGCTTGTCACCTACGACAAGAACGGGACGAAGCGCTGGGTTGCCCTCGAGGTTCAGCCCATGCGCGATGAGTCCGGGAAGATCACCAACTTCATGGCGATGGACCGCGACATCACAGCGCGGAAACAGGCGGACTTTCGAAAGACCCTTGCTTTTGCGGTCTCGACTATTCTTGCCGAATCCATCGACACAGGACTGGCATTACATAAGATTCTGCATACCATCGTCGAGGCCATGGACTACCGATTCAGTGTGGTCTGGCGGCTGAATCCCGCAGGCACCGCAATGTACCCGCATACGATCTGGTCGCCGCGGGAGCTTCGGAATTCCCACTTCGAGAACGCCACGCGAGGTCTCGAACTCAAGCCCGGCATTGGACTCCCCGGGACCGTGTGGGAAACGAACGCGCCACGCTGGATGCCCGAACTTGCGCGTGAGGGGAATTTTGTCAGAATCGAGTCGGCGATACGCGACGGACTCCGCAGTGGTTTCGCGTTCCCGATTCGAGTAGATGGTCAGCCTTGCGGCGTCATGGAATTCTACAGCCGCAACACGGAAAAGCCAGATGAAGAGCTGCTGAATACACTCACCACGCTCGGCAACCAGATAGGCCAGTTCATGGAGCGGCAGGACGCGGAGAAGGAGCGCAGCCGTCTGGTGTCGTTGCTTCACTCCACGCTGGAATCGACGGCTGACGGGATTTTAGTTGTCGATCTGCAACGCCGCTTTGTAACGTGGAATCGGCGTTTCGTGGAGATGTGGCAACTGGGGAGCAACCTCGCTCCGCTCGAAGAGCACACGGCTGGCCTGATGGCAGCAGCTCAGCAGGTGGCCGATCCCGACGAGTTTGTCTCCCGGGCCGGATGGTGGTATGAGCATCCGGAAGAATCCGGCGAAGACCTGATCTACTTCAAAGATGGCAGAGTGCTTGCCCGAACTACGCAGCCTCAGCGGGACTCAGGAGTCGTGATTGGTCGGGTCTGGAGCTATCGCGACGTCACGGAACGATGGCAGGCGGAGCAGGCACTGCGCGAAAGCGAGGAACGATATCGCGTCATTTCGTCTTCAGCCTCGGACGCGATTATTGTCGTGAACCGCCTCAATTCGATCCTGTTTGCCAACGACACCGGGCACAGGATTTTTGGATATGACGGCGGGGAACTCATCGGTCTGAATCTGAAGCAATTGATGGCAGCTTCGTACAAGACCATGGACGCCAGAGCTCTGGCTCGTATTATGCGAAACGCATCCGGATCTAAGGGGCCCAAGACCGCCGAGATCATGGGTTTGCGGCGAAACGGGGACGAGTTTCCCCTCGAGATTACATTCGGTAAATCGCACATTCGCGGCGAGCGCGTAATCACTGGTGTGATGCGAGACATCACCGAGAGGCGGCAGGCGGAGGAGGACCGTCGGCGCGCCATGAAAGAGGTGGAGCAGGCGAACCGTGCGAAGAGCGATTTTCTGGCCACCATCAGTCATGAGATCCGGACGCCGTTGAATTCCATCGCAGGATTGACGGGTCTGTTGCGGGAAACCAAACTCGATCACGATCAGCGCAGCATGCTCGACACAGTATGGGCCGGATCGGAGTCGTTGCTTCATTTGATAAACGATCTCCTCGACGTCTCCAAGGTGGAGGCGGGACAGGTCGATATTGTCACGGAGCGAATGGACCCGGTGAAGGTATGCGAACGAGCGCTGGAGATTGTGAAGACGAGGGCCAAACAGAAGGGACTCTTGCTCGTTTGCACGGTGGAACCCGGTGCGCCACCTTCGGTGCTGGGAGATGCCAACCGGATCGGACAGATTCTGGTGAATCTGCTCAGTAACGGAGTGAAGTTCACTCCTCAGGGTTACGTGACTTTGAATCTTCGCTGGAGCCTGATCGGGCAGGACACAGCCGGACTGGAGTTTCGGGTTAGGGACACGGGAATTGGCATCGGGGAGCAGGACTCTTCCCGCGTGTTCGAAAAGTTTTATCGGATTGACTCCGCAACGGGCAGGCAGGCTGGAGGAACAGGACTGGGGCTGAGCATTTCGCGACTCTTGGCGGAAGCGATGGGTGGCAGCCTCACACTGACGCCGGAGCATCCGCACGGTTCATGCTTCACGCTGAATCTACACCTTCCGCTGGTGGCGTCTCCCAAGGCGCCGGAAGTTAGCCACCCTATGCCAACCGCGATCCTGCTGGCCGACCTCCGGCATGCCCGCCTGCTGCAGGAGGCGTGGACTTCCGCTGGTGTTGCAGTGGTGCCTTTTGAAAATCCGCTGGCGGCCATCGGGTGGATCGAGTCGGATGAACCCTGCGATCTCGTGTTGATGGAAGAAGGGGTGGCGTGGGATCCGGGGGAGCTGAAGCGCTTATTCGGCGTACTGGCGCTTCGCGGAAAGGTCCGGTGCATTCGCATGCGGCCCGCGGACGGTTCTGTTCAGGAAGGATGGGCTCCACCAAATGGTGCAGTGGAAACTGTCGATCACCCGCTCACTCCCACCAAGATGAACAATGTTCTACGCCGCGCGATGCGGGGGGTGTCACCGGAGAGTGCTTCCCGCATCTCGCATGAAGCAAGTTCCGCCAGTCAGGTCGCCTCGCCATCGCGCGTGTTGCTGGTGGAGGACAATCCCGACAGCGCCGTTTACGCCCAAAGAGTGCTCGAGAAGGCCGGGCACCGGGTAGTCCTGTCAGGCTCCGTGGAAGACGCCGTGGCTAAGGTTCAGAGAGATCGATTTGATCTGATATTGATGGATGTCATGCTGCCGGATGGCAGCGGCTTTGAGGCGACGCGGAGAATTCGCGAGCACGAAAAGTCGCAGAATTCTCCGCGGATTCCTGTGGTGGCCCTCACGGCCCACGCCCTGCTGGAGTATCGGGATCAGGCATATTCCGCCGAAATGGACGATTATCTCACCAAGCCGATCCGGCAGGAGACGCTGCTGAGCACCGTGAAGAAATGGTCTAAGGCGGCACTCCACAGCGGTGAGGAACCGTCTTCGCACGGCACGCTTGAATCTACACCGGTGCTGGTGGATCCCGATATCGCGGATCTGATCCCCACCTACCTTGCCAACGTGAGAAAGAATGTAGCGGAAATTGGCGATCTCGTGGCGCGCGGGGAAGGGGACGAGGTTCGAAAACTCGGCCACAATCTCAAGGGCACAGGAACCACTTACGGATTCACCGAAATCAGCCGGTTTGGAGCCACTATCGAATCCCGCGCCCGGGAGGGGGATGTGGCATCCGCGGGAGACGCAGCGCTCGCCCTCGGCACATATTTGGAAGGTCTAAATTGGCAGACGGAGTGACTACTGCGTGACTCCGGCACCAGCGGCTCCGGCGCACGAGTCGGGTACGCGGACACCCTGGAGATGAGCCGCGAGTTTGTCTGCGGCATTGTCAAGGTCGGCAACCTGTAGGGAAGGTGCCGTCTTTGCGGCGAGGCGCAGCAGGTTCAGCGTGCTTACCAGTTCTTCGTCTGCGCGGTCAGTTTCTCCTGCCACGCCCCACATAATTCCATTGTTGGCAAAGTAGGCGCTCATGCTGCCGGCGGGGAGTAAGGCTATCATCGTTGGATTCATCAGGTTTCTTCCTCTGCCCTTCCTAATGGCAAGTCTCTTGCCAACACGCATGGTTTCCGTAAGGTATTGAAAATAAACAGAAAGTGTCGAGAGGTCGCCGCTGCTCGGGCATTTTACAGTCCAAACTGTTCCGTTTCGTGCTGGTTCTGGGAGGGTGGTGTTTCGTTTTGCTAAATGGAGCTGATTGGGGTGAGATTCTTTCACGCTGCGGCACTTGTCTGCCGGGTGCGCGTTCTAACGGCCAGAAGATATGTCGCGAGCCTCTCCGCGGCGCTCTGAAGTGCCTGGGAATCCTGGGCCTTTGCAGCCGCCCCGATCTCTTTGGCGATGTGGCTGATCTCGTCAAAGCCGTAGCTGGGGGCGGAGCCCTTCATGCCATGGCCGACTCGCAGAGCTTGCTCCCAGTCCCCGGTACTGGCAGTCTGTCGAATTTGAGCGACGTCGCGACTGCAGTTTTCAAGAAAACGCGGGACCAGGTCCGCCAGATCCGGATCGATGTCGACATAGATTGGGCGGGTGCCATCAGATTGCGCGGGGATCGTGGCGCCGGATTCGGACAGAGCCGCCTCCACTGCGTCGAGCAGCGCCTGCTTCCGAATGGGCTTGGCGAGATAGCCGGTGCAGCCGGATTGCAGACAGCGTTCCTGATAGCCTTTGACTGCGTGTGCGGTTAACGCAATAATCGGAACCCCGGGGCCGGGCTGTCCAGCGGTTTTCCCTTCGGCCGCGCGGATGACCTGGGTGGCCTGCAGGCCATCCATTTCGGGCATTTCCAGATCCATCAGGATGAGATCGAATCTGCTCCGCATGGCGAGGTCGGCACCGAGACGACCATTGACGGCGCGCTCGACCTGATATCCGCGATTGCTCAGGTGCCGTTGTACGATCGCGAAGTTGTCGTCGTTGTCTTCCACGACGAGAATACGAATTGTGCCACTGTGCAGAATTGCATCAGGGCCATTTGGAGGAGCGGTCAGTTCACGGAGGTTGCCCTCCGCACTGCTGACTGGCTCGAGCGGCAAGAGAACATGAAACTCCGCACCTGCTGTAGGTTCGCTGGCGACGCGAATCGAACCGCCCATGGCATCCACCAACGACTTTACGATGCTGAGGCCGAGGCCTGCACCACCTTTGCGCCGCGTCGTGGAGCCATCCCCCTGGAAGAAACGATCGAACACGCGGGGACGTATGGATTCGGGAATTCCAATACCGCTGTCGGTGATCCGAAGCTCAAGTCCTGTTTCATTGCGGCCAGGGCCGGGCGTGATCGCCTTCGCTTCGACGCGAATGAAGCCACGCTCCGTAAATTTGACGGCGTTCTCAGCCAGGTTCACCACGATCTGGCGCAGACGAACGGGATCTCCCATCACCTTTTCAGGCAGGTGTTCGTCCAGATGGATGTGAAAGGACAGGCCTTTCCGAATGGCGCGTTCCGCGATCGGTGCAAGCGCTTTTTGCAGGCACGTCCGTAGTGGGAACGCGATACGTTCCCACTCGAACTGGCCAGCTTCGATGCGGGAAACGTCGAGCAAATCCGAGATCAGGCCCAGAAGAGCCTCCGCATTTTCGTTAATTCGCGTGAGGTGATGCCGATGCTCGGCGCCCGGAGAGTTTTCGAGAGCGAGTTCAGTTGTTCCCAGAATTACGTTCAGCGGCGTGCGCATTTCGTGGCTAATCGTGGCAAGAAACTGCGTCTTGGCCTCGCTGGCAGACTCGGCGGCCTCTTTGGCAGCTTTCAGATCTTGTTGAGTACGTCTCAGTTCGGTGATATCGGTCTGGATGGCAATGAAGCGCTGAACATCGCCGGAAGCATTCAGGATGGGTGAAATATGGATTGACACCCAATACTCCTCTCCCGATTTCGTATAGTTGAGGATTTCGCACTGGAAGGAGCGCCGCTCAAGCAGGCGGCTATGGATGAGGGAGACCGTTGCGGTGTCCGTCCCCGGCCCCTGCAGAAATGAGCCAGGTTTGCGACCGACCGCATCCTGGAGGCAGTAGCCGGTTTTTCGGCTGAAGGCCTCGTTCACCCACTCGATACAGCCGGCGGCGTCAGAGATGATGACGAGGCTGTCGGTGAAACTTGCCACGAGGGAGAGCATCGCGACCTCCGCCTGCGCGAGTCTCTGGGTGTTTACATCGTGGAGAGTGCCGACCAGGCCTCCATCATCGAGACGTGAAACCGAGAGTTCCACCCACACCATGCCCATGTTTCGGTGGAGCATGCGGATTTGTGGGCGCACGCCGGAATTGGGGCCTGACACTATTGCGAAGGTACTGTCGAGTATTGGCCTGTCTTCCGGCGCTACAAAATTTCGAAGCAGCTTACTGAGACTCGACTTCGTCTCATGACCAAGTACTTCGGTCCAGGCACGGTTCAGGAAGGTCAGGGCGCCTTGGGAGTCGGTTTCAAAAACGACCTCGGAGAGCAGTTCGATACG
>CAIKAS010000319.1 GCA_903825445.1 uncultured Acidobacteriia bacterium | reverse complement strand
GAAATGTATGAAGAAGCTGATCGTTACGTTTCTTGCGTTAATGACAACGGTGGCCGGTGTCGCGCTCGCAGCCGATGTGAAGAACGGCGCTGATGTCTTCAATAAATCCTGCAAGATGTGCCACGGTGAGGGCGGCGCCACGCCGAACGCGGTGCTCGCGAAATCGTGGGGAGTGGAGATTCCGGTTCTTGGATCGGCAGCGATTCAGGGGAAGAGCGACGCGGACTTTCGGAAGGCGATCACTGAGGGCAAAGGTAAGATGCCGATTGCTAAGAATGTGACTGGTGGGGCGATCGACGACGTGATCGCGTATTTGCGGACATTAAAGAAGTGACGCCTGGACGTACAGCGGCGCAAGGGGCAACGTTTTTAATATCTTAGGGATTTTTAACGTGATCCCAGGCGACTGTACATGTTGCAATGGATATAATTTCAGGCGTAAGGAGAGTTACAGGAAAGTTATGAAGAAGCTGATCATTACGTTTTTGGCCTTGATGTGCACCGTGGCTGGAGTCGCGCTCGCCGCGGATGCCAAGGCCGGCGCCGACGTGTTCGGTAAGTCGTGCAAGATGTGCCACGGCGAGGGTGGAGCAGTTCCGAACCCGAACATTTCGAAGATGTTCGGAGTGCCGATTCCGATCCTCTCTTCACCTGAAGTGCAGGCGAAGAGCGACGCGGACATCAAGACTGTGATCACCACCGGCAAGGGTAAGATGCCGGCGGTGAAGACTGTGACTGGCTCATCGATTGACGACGTTGTCGCGTACGTCCGTTCGCTCAAGAAGTAAGCGAGTCATCGTTTTTGGAGTAAAGGCCGCGATTCCCGAGAGGGGGTCGCGGCTTTTTTGTTTCCCCAAGGCTTCCTTGCGGTGAACTTTCTGCCCCTTGACAAACAGAGTGATATAGAGATATATATCACTTGACGTGGATATTTTTGTCAATCCATCGGGTGAGCTTTCGATCTACCGCCAGATCATGCGGCAGATCACCGATGCCATCGCAGGCGGACGCCTGAAGGCAGGCGAGAAGCTGCCCTCGCATCGGGATCTGAGCGAGCAACTGGTGATCGCGCCACTCACCGTTAAAAAAGCCTACGACGAACTGGAAGCACTCGGCTTCATCGAGACGCAGCGGGGACGCGGCACGTTTGTGTGCGCTCTCCTGCCCCGCACCAATCCAGCCGATCAGCAGGACCAACTTCGACAAGCCGCGCGAAAGCTGCTGTCGCAGGCCTATCTGGCCGGAATCCGATTCCCCGCAGTACTGAACATTCTGAAAGATGCCAACCGCGATTTAACCGGCGAAACGACCGAACAAAAGGAAAAGGTGAAAGCATGACGCCCATTCTGGAATTCTCGAACGTGTCCAGGTCCTATCAGAAGGGAACGCCGGTACTCGACGGCGTGAGCCTTTCCATTGCTCCCGGCGAAGTAGTCGGACTGCTCGGCCGCAACGGCGCGGGTAAGACTACGCTGATCCGTATCGCGATGGGGATGCTGTTTCCGCACGGCGGTTCGGTGCGGGTGTTTGGACTTTCTCCCACGGAGGATCCGGTCGCGGTGAAGAAGCGCGTGGGTTATGTGGCGGAGGATCAGGTGCTGCCGGGGCGGCTGACTATCGCGGAGATTATCGACTTCCATCGGTATCTGTTCCCGCAGTGGAACGATGCGCTGGAGCGGCAATTGTTAGATCGGTTCGGGTTGCGGACCGGCGCAAGAATCAAACAACTGAGCAAGGGCGAGGCTCGGCAGGTGGCGCTGTTGTGCGCGGTGTGCCATCGGCCGGAACTGTTGATTTTGGATGAGCCTGCGGGCGGACTGGATCCTGCCGCGCGCCGCGAGTTTCTGGAGACGTCGATACAGCTGCTAAACCGTGAAGGCACGGCGATTCTGTTTTCGTCGCATCACATGACGGATGTGGAGCGGATTGGGGGGCGCGTGGTTTTGCTGGATCGGGGTAAGGTGCGACTGGATCGCGATCTCGATGTGTTGAGGGAGGAAGTCTGTCTCGCGATTGTGCCGCGGGATTGGGTGCCCGAGAGCGCACTGCGGGAAGTGCCTGGATGCCTGGGGGTTCGGCTGGTGCGGGATGAATGGCATGCGGTTTTCAATGGAGACTACGAGACGATGAGCCGGATCCTGCGGGATTCACTGGGCGTTTCCAACGTGCAGTGTGTGGGTTTGCCACTTGAGGAATTGTTCATCGAGATGGTGGGCGGTGACCGTTATGAGG
>CAIKAS010000318.1 GCA_903825445.1 uncultured Acidobacteriia bacterium | reverse complement strand
CTGTTCGGGCCGCGTGATAAAAAGTCGCTCCGCGTTCTGCTGCCGTGTGCACTCATCATCGGTGTGGCCCTTTTGTTTAGTGACACGCGATCGGTATGGGTCGCTGCCATCGTGGCCGGGATCTACTTGCTTTGGGCCTGGAAACGATTGGCCGTGGTTGCGGTCCCTGTCCTGATCGCTATCCTGCTCATCGCCGGTCCGAGTTCCGTGCGGCAACGCGCGATGTCGCTGATTCATCCTGAGGCTCAGACGGATTCCAACGAACATCGCTACATCGTGTGGCGCACCGGTTGGGAGATGATCAAAGCCCATCCGTTGCTCGGTATGGGTCCGGAAGAAATCAGTAAGGATAAGAATTTCTACGCTTATTTGCCCAAAGATATTCCGTTACCACTACCACCGGGCTTTTATAAGCACCTCCACAGTATCTATATTCACTACGCCGCCGAACGCGGAATCCCTGCGGCGCTGTTTCTCACAGGCGCATTGATCATGGCTCTCGTTGATTTCCGGCGCGCGCTCAAGACACTGCCGCCCGGCCGTTCGGTTCGGCGCTTCCTGTTGCATTGGGGGAGCGCTACCGTGATCGGGACGATGGTCGCCGGAGCCGCCGACCTGAATCTTGGGCTCTCGGCGGAACTCACTATGTTCCTTGTGGTTATGTGCCTTGGCTACCGGGCGGTCGAGTCCCCTTCGCCCCTTTGATAAGATTCCACTCGGAAGGAAGGTTTATGAGTTTCCAAACCACCAGACGAGATCTGCTTCGCGGGGGCGCAACCGCGCTCACTGCGGCATCCTATTCGCGCGTCCTCGGCGCCAACAGCCGTATCCGTTATGGCGTGATCGGTGTTGGTGATCGCGGCCAGCACGATATGGGTCTCTTCCAGACCCACGGCGAACTCGACGTCGTGGCCATTTGCGATGTGTACGGCGTTCGCGCTGATCAGGCTAGAGCCAAGGCGTCCAACGCGAAGACGTTCAGCGATCACCGCGCCGTCCTCGATATCAAAGACATCGACATCGTTCAGATCACGACGCCGGACCACTGGCACGCCCCCATCGCCATCGACGCCCTCAATGCAGGTAAAGACGTCTATTGCGAGAAGCCGCTCACGCTTCGAATCGAAGAAGGTCCGGCTATCGTGAAGGCCGCCCGGGTCAACAACCGCGTCTGCCAGGTCGGGATGCAGCAGCGTTCCGGCAAGCACTATCTGCAGGCCAAGGCCGAATATATCGATTCCGGCCGTATCGGCAAGGTCACACTCTGCCGCACATGGTGGCACGGCAATTCATGGCATCTGCGCAAAGCTCCGCCCGAATTGCAATCGCAGCCCTCGAATCTGGATTGGGCGCGTTTTGTTGCGCCGGTCAGATGGCGCGATTACGATCCGCAGCAGTATTACAATTTCCGTGCTTATCTCGATTTTGGCGGCGGCCAGGTGACGGACCTGTTTACACACTGGATCGACGTAGTCCACATGTTCATGGGCCAGGAAGTCCCCTTCTCCGCACAGGCTGCCGGGGGCGTTTATAACTACAAGGATGGGCGAACGGCGCCGGACACCATCAACGTCGCGCTCCAGTATCCCGGCGAGTACACGGCAACATTTGAAGCGACGCTCGCGCCCGGCATCGTAGGCGAAGGCATTGAAATCTGCGGCACACAGGGGCGGCTTGTGATCGACCGTGCCCACTTCGAGTTCTTCCCCGTTGGCAAGGGCGCTGTCTCTACGCTGGTGAAAGCGGAGCCTGGTCCCGACCCACTCACGCAATCCCATATAGACAACTTCCTCGATTGCGTGAAGTCCCGGAAGCGCCCGAACGGCGACGTGCTGATCGGCCACCGGTCCGCGCAGGCCTCGCACCTGGGGAACCTCTCTTATATGCAGAAGCGGCGCATCGATTTCGATCCGCTCCGTGAAGAGATTCTGCCGCTGTAACCCATTGCTATACTGGTGTTTCCGCTCCGGGCTTCCCGAAGAGAGCGCAATCCCAAACAATCTGGAGTTACAAACAGCAGCATGATACAGGCGACCAAAATGCGTCCAGGAATGGTGATCAAGTACAACAACGATTTGTACACGGTCTTCAGCGTGAGTCATCGCACCCCGGGCAATCTTCGCGGCTTTGTGCAGGCTCGCATGCGCAGCCTGAAGAGCGGCACGATGATCGAGAACCGCTTCTCCTCAGAAGACAAGGTGGAGAAGGCCATTCTCGATGAAATTGAGATGGAGTATTTGTATGACGACGGCGAGTACTTCTATTTCATGAACACCGAGAATTACGAGCAGATGCACCTTACCAAAGAACTGCTCGGTGAAGCTACCAGTTACCTGATTCCGCAGCTGAAGGTGAAGGTGGAATTCTACGAAGGCAAGCCGATGGGCGTGGAACTTCCGGCGTCGGTGGAAATGACGGTCGTCGAGACCGAACCGGGCATGCGTGGCGCGACGGTTTCAAACGTTACCAAGCCGGCAAAGACGGAGACCGGACTCATTGTACAGGTGCCACCGTTTATTAATGAAGGCCAGAAAATCCGCGTTAATACAGATGAAGGGACCTATGCCGAACGCGCTTGAGCGCGTTGCGCCGAACGCGCTTGGGTACGTATGCCGAGCGTGCGTAGTACGGCGAAGCAAACGTTCTTGCTAAACTAGTTTTTTCGGGGCGTGGCTCAGCTTGGTAGAGCGCCTGGTTCGGGTCCAGGAGGCCGGAGGTTCG
>CAIKAS010000317.1 GCA_903825445.1 uncultured Acidobacteriia bacterium | reverse complement strand
CCTGGAATCGGAGCCTGCGAAACGCACGTGAATGAACTCGGCTCGTTCATTCGCTGGGGTTGCTCGCAGGCTGGCCAGAGTGCCGATTGCTACTCCCTGTTTATCCTCAACCCGTCCACCGGTCGAAGCAATGAGGAGGATTGGCATTGTGGCAACCGCGATTACTCTCCTTTCTTCACGCAGTTCCTCGGGAACGCGGAGTCAGGCCCAAGCGTGAACGATATTTCCTTTCACGACCCGAAGGGGCAATTTCATTACGCTGTCGACTCCGCCGACATTGCCAAGGCAGAAATTGTCATTCGTAACTACCGTCCTCTGGACCACTTCACACGCCACGTCACGGTTCCAGCACGAACACTCAGCGACTGGCTGGAGAAATAGCCTCATGAAAACCGCATTGATGCTGTTCGCGCTCCTCGGCTCCAACTGCCTAGCCCAAACGGCCTTCGAAGTCGCGGTCATCAAACCTTCGCCACGAGTAGCCGGGCCGGCAGGTATGATGACCGGCGTCCGTATCGATAAGTCACAAGTCAGCATTACGTCCCTCTCGCTGGAGACCGTGCTCGCCATGGCATATCGAGTCCAGCCCTACCTGATATCCGGTCCCGACTGGCTCAAAACCACGGCCTTCAACATCACCGCCAAGCTGCCGGACGGAGCACCTGTAGACAGGATTCCCGAAATGCTGCAGGCGCTGTTCGCAGAACGCTTCAAAATGACCGCACATCGCGAAACCCGCGACCAGCCGGTCTACGCGCTCGTCGTCGCGAAAGGTGGCCTCAGGCTGAAGGCAAATCAGCCAGTCGAAACAAAGGACCCACCGCATTCGGATGCGGGCACCGTACTGACACCGATGGGCGAAATGACTTTGACCACCGACCCGAAGGGCGCTGCCTTTTCAGGCAAGGGAATCAATATTTCAATGAACGCCGGGCGAATGCGATTCGAACTTTCCACTTTCGCCAAACTCGCGCAGTTTCTGTCCACAGATGTCGGCCGCCCCGTGCTCGACGAGACCAACTTGCAGGGTACTTACCCGATCGCATTTGAGCTTTCTAATTCTCAAACGATCTCCCCGCAGGGTCCGGCCTCTGACCCCGCCAGCGAAAGCCCGATGTTCGACTCTCTCCGGCCTCTCGGTATCGTTGTCGAATCGAAAAAAACGCCAGTCGAAACCATCGTCATAGACCACATGGAAAAGGCCCCGACAGAGAACTGAAAAGGAGCAGATCACAATGAGAACCCTCGCCCATATCGGATTCGTCCTCGCGCTGGCCGCGGGAGCCTTCGCTCAAACTCCCGACGCCGCGCCCACGCCGGCATTCGACATAGCCGACGTCCACGTCAGCCCGCACAGCAATAACCCGTCCATGCGCGGCGGGTTCTATCGGGGCGGCCGTTATGAGTTGCACACTGCCACCATGGTCGATCTCATCCGTCTCGCATGGGCGCTCGACAACGGCGATAAAGTTGTCGGCGGACCCGCCTGGCTCGACGATAATCGCTACGACGTGATCGCCAAAGCGCCCGACTCAGCAACCCGCGATACGGCGAATCTGATGTTGCGCAAACTTCTTGCTGATCGGTTTAACCTCGTCGTTCACGAAGACTCCAGGCCACTCGAAGCCTACGCCCTGATGGCTGGGAAACACGCCCCCCTCATGAAAGAAGCCTCTGGCGATGGAACCGACGGCGGCTGCCAGATGGTGGGCAAACCGGCGGGCCCGGGCGAAATCCCGATGCGCGTGATGTCCTGCCACGACACGACCATGACAGCGCTCGTCGCTCAACTACCCGGGTTGGCGGGAGCGTATTTCGGTAGTTTTCCGACCGTCGACCTGACTGGGCTGAAAGGAGGCTGGGATTTCACCTTAAAATTCACTGGCCGAGGACAACTCCAGGCCGCAGGCAGCGACGGGATTTCACTCTTCGACGCGGTAGACAAACAACTCGGTCTGAAGCTCGAACTGCAAAAGGTGCCGATGCCCGTGGTCGTCGTCGAAAAGGTGAATGACAAGCCAACGTCGAATCCACCGGGCGTCACGCAAAAACTGACTACCGCTCCGCGTGAGTTCGAAGTGGCCGACATCAAGCCCAGCCCCGCCGACGAGACACCCAGTGAGAATATTCGGGGTAGCAAACTAGAACTGCGGGGGATCACGCTAAAAGAACTGATTCATTATGCGTGGGACATCGACGAAAGCGATAGCGATATGCTCGTGGGCGGGCCGAAATGGCTGGATACCGCGCGGTTCGACGTGGTCGCCAAAGCGCCTTCAGACGACCCGGCGTCCGGTCCTCAGCTGGATTTCGACGCGCTCCGCGAGATGGCACGGAATCTTCTCGTATCTCGTTTCAAGCTGGCCACGCACAATGAGGAACGCCCAGTCACTGTGTTCGCATTGACAGCCGTTAAATCAAAACTTCGCGCCGCTGATGCTTCCAATCGCACCAACTGCAGATCAACGCCCGCGGCCGCCGGAGCGAATTCTCCTCTATCGAGGAGCTTGACCTGCCAAAATATCGCGATGTCCCAACTGGCCGACAAGCTCCGTGACATGGCGGGCGGCTATATCGACCACCCGGTTATCGACGCCACCGACTTGAAAGGCTCATGGGATCTCGTGCTCAGTTTCACGCCCGCCAGGCTGATGCAAAACGGCGGTGGCCGTGGCGGTGATGCCGGTCCGGCGTCGGCAGCGTCTGATCCCAACGGCAGACTAACGGTATTCGAAGCCCTGGAACGCCAACTCGGCCTGAAACTCGAAACCCGCAAAGCTCCAATGCAGGTGTTAGTGATCGATCACATAGAACAGGAGCCCATCGAGAACTGACCCGAAACTTTCTGGTCTGCAAAAAAAGGGGCGACGCGCGAGCGTCGCCCCTTTCTCTTTTCAACACCACCATGACAACATCATCGATCCACTCCCCGCCCACGAGACGGAACCCTGTTTCGCCCGTCACCAGCGCGCATCGATGCTTTTGCGCCAAGGCGGCAGCGCACGTTTCAGCGCAGGCAATCGGGAACTTCGCTTTTAATCTCGCTGCACGCCAGATGTCCGCCGCAAGCGCGAACGTCGAAGGTGACAGGAATAGTGGCCGAGAACCCTCTCTACGACTCACTAGGTTCGGGGCTGTAATTCTTATGCGGGCTGTTCACGGCGCTCATCAGCAGACGTGGGCAACCAGCTCCGGCATCAAGCAGTGCTGCGATTTTGCCGATAGCAGACTTGCGCCCCCCTTGCCGAAGAGTCAGCAGCGCGAGTCTTCGTGCTCGCGCTCAAGCTTCTTGTCCGCGGCGAAAGCAGTCATCAGCTCTCGTCCCGTTCCGGCTCCCGCAAGCTTCATCCAATCCGGCGTCGGCGGCGTCGAAATTTTGGCCAGCATCTCGGGTTTCATAAAAAAGGGCAGAGCTTCCGCCCTGCCCTTTCATCATCTCAGCTCGAGACGCCCCTATTGATCGCTCAGCGTGAACGCATACAGCGTATCGCCACCGGCCACAGTGACGAACTGCTTGCCGTCAACCGTCCACGTCTGCGGACCGTTGCTCGGATTCGTCAGCAGCGCCGTATGCCAAAGGATCTTTCCGTTCGCCGGATCGAATGCGATGAAATTCCCGTAGCCATCCGTACCGAACAGCAGATGCCCCGCAGTGGTCAGCAATC
Source organism: uncultured Acidobacteriia bacterium (assembly GCA_903825445.1). Classification (GTDB taxonomy): domain Bacteria; phylum Acidobacteriota; class Terriglobia; order Bryobacterales; family Bryobacteraceae; genus BOG-234. Next base: position 60,421 of record CAIKAS010000317.1, on the reverse strand, counting down.
CCTGCGCACCCACCGCTGTATCGTGCATCCACTTCATCTGCCCGGTCTTGTAATCGATCGCCCGAATTCCGCTGTGTCCGCCACCACCACCGCCCCCGCCCGTGAAGCCATAGCCTTCCGGACGCTCATCGGTGTCCGTGAGATAGCTCATCCCGTAACTCTCGGCCGTACCGACGTAGAACAGTCCCGTCTGCGGCGAAAAACTCGGCGGAGGCCAGTTCGTCGCCGAACCCGGTCCTACCAGCACGCCATCCGTCGATGGCTCCTTCTTGTCGTTCGGAATCGGTTGCCCCTTGGCGTCGACGCCCTTCGACCAGTTCACGTACTCCACCAGCGGCTTGGTCACCAGGTTCTGGCCAGTCTCCCGGTCCAGCACGAAGAAGTAGCCGTTGCGGGTGGCCTGAATCACCAGTTTGCGCTGCCTTCCGCCGAATTCCGCATCCACCAGCACCGGAACCTGCGTGCTGTCCCAGTCGTGACTATCGTGCGGCGAGGTTTGGAAGTACCACTTCATCTTGCCCGTATCCGGGTTCAGCGCCACCAGCGAACAGGTGAAAAGGTTGTCGCCCTTCCTGCTCTGCGTCGCGCCCACCGGATTCGGATTTCCGGTTGCCACATAGATAAGGTTCAACACTGGATCGTAGGTCGGCGGTTGCCACGTCATGCCGCCGCCATGCTTTCGCGCGTAATCGTCTGGCCAGCTGTCGTAGCCCGGGTCACCTGGATTCTGCGGCGTCGTGTACCACTTCCACTGCACGTCGCCGGTTTCCGGATCGCGCGATTCCAGCCAGCCCTGCACGTCCAGCGAATCGCCGCCCATCCCAATCAGCACATGGTTGCCGACGATGATCGGTTCCGGCGTGCAGAAGTATTGCTGCTTCACGTCGGCGATCTGCTTATGCCAGCGCTCCTTGCCCGTTGCCGCATCGAGCGAGACCACATAGCAATCCGGCGTTTCCATGAACAGCCAGTTGCCATACATGCCGAGGCCGCGATTGCCAATGTGAATACCGCCCGTGGTTTGCCATGTGTAATGCCAGAGTTCGCGGCCGGTCCTCGCGTCAACCGCCCAGGCGTTGTCCACCGAGCTCAGATACAGGACGCCATTGACCATCAGCGGCGTACCTTTGATATTCGCGGCCGCCGAAGGCCCACCCCAGAAATATGGGTCGCCGGCTTTATGCTCGCCGCCGGTGCGCGCCGGGTCCGGCGTCATGTTGGCTTTCCAGAACCACTGCAAGGTCAGCTTGTTGACGTTCGACTGATTGATCTGGTCGAGGACGCTGTAGCGTTTGCCCGAATAATCGCCGTGATAAGTCGGCCAGGCATCCGTAGCGGGCCTTTTCAGCAGCGCCGGATCGAGCGTTTGCGCCGAGAGCACGCCGGAGATCGCAACAAAAAGGAAAAAGTGACGTGTGTTCATTTTGATCCTCAGCTTCTACTTCAAACTCACCAGATACGCCGCCAGATTATGAATGTCCGCGTCGGTGTACTTGCCGAGCAGATCCACATGCGCCTGCAATGGATTGTGCAGTTCCACCTTCGGCCACTCGCCCTGCTTCAGGAAAGACTTGATCGGGCCGCCGGTTGTCGGCTGAATCACCACCACGAAATCGGTAACCTGCACGGGCAGGCCGTCAAACTTCTGACCGGATTTTGTCGTCACTGTCGCCGTGATCGCGGTCTTCGAGGGCGTCGGTGGCGCGTCTGGTGCGCCGCCTGCCGCTGCTCCGCCCCGGCCTCGTCCGCCTCCCCGGCCACCCGCCGCGCCGCCGCCCACGATCAGTCCCTGAATCGTCGACGCGTCATTGTTGTTCTTCGCCGCCAGACCCTTCATGTCGCCGGTTGCCGAGTGGCACGTGCTGCACTTACCAACCGGCCCGTTGAAGAACGCCTCGCCTGCCTTGGCATCGCCGCTCAATACGTTGAGCCGTACATAGGTGCCGCGTTCGGACGCCGCCACAATCTGCCTGTGCAGGAACGCCGCCATGTCTGCGACTTCCGGCTGCGTCACATCGAATTTTGGCATGTTTTTTTCGGGACGGCCATACTTCAGGAACTCGCCGATCTCCCTTCCGCCAATATCGTCCAGCACCATGGGCGAACGCAGCAGATCCACTTCCGCGATGCCCTTGCCTGTGCCTCCCCGCGCATTGGCGCGATGGCACGACGCGCACTTCTCGCCGAACGTTTTCTCTCCGCGCGCCACCTGTGCCGGATCGAACGAGGTGCCCGAGGTCGGGCTGGCCGGTGTATTGCCGATGCCGACCACTCCTCGGCCACCGCCCCGCCCGCTACCGCCACGCCCGCCGCCACCCTGCGCCGCAAGGTGAGACACCGCGCAGACGATGAGTCCCGCAAACAATGCGATTCTGAATTGTGTTGTCATTTGACCTTCCCGCGAACCTATAATGCGGCTTCCAGACTATTGAATGCCTGTATCCGGTGTCAAGTGCCCGACAGGTCAAATATCAGCGCCGTCCGAAGAGTTCGCATCTATAATCAAATACGGGAGATAAACCAGTAAAAATGGAAGAACAAAGCTACGCAAAACACGCAAAGTTCGTGCCGCTGTTCCACTACGTCCTCTTGCCGATCGCGCTGGCGACCCTCATCGGATCAGTTGTCAATCTGATCCACTCGCTGGACGATCATTCAAGGCTCTACAATGCGTCGCTGATCACCGCGATTTCCTTCGCGATGTTCTTCCTGGCTTTCTTCTGCCGGACATTTGCGCTTCAGGCCCAGGACCGGGCGATCCGCGCCGAAGAGAATCTGCGCCACTACGTTCTGGCAGGGAAACTTCTCGACAAAAGGCTGTCGGTAAAACAAATCGTCGGGTTGCGTTTTGCGTCCGACGATGAATTCGTGGGTCTGGCCCAGCGTGCCGCCGACGAGAGCCTTTCGCCCGACGCCATCAAACGTGCCGTCAAGGCCTGGAAGGCCGATCACGACCGCTTGTAGCGGTCCGCTACATAGCTCCGAAGAATATCGAGAATATGAAGATCCGTTCCGGACAATATCGGGAACGAAGCGCGCGGGCCTGTTGGCGTGCTTTGCTCTTTTTTGGCGCGGCAGTTTCGTGTCTCTCCCAAACCCCGCCGCCCGATCCGGCACTCCAGGACAGTCTCAAGGGTCTGAGTCTCGAGCAACTCGGCAATATCGAAGTCACGTCCGTTTCAAAGGAGCCTGTCTCCGTCGCCCGGACCCCGGCCGCAGTTTACGTCATCACGCAACAGGATATTGTGCGTTCCGGAGCGGTAAGTCTGCCGGAAGTGCTCCGCCTGGCTCCAGGCGTAGAAGTTTCGCAGATTGATTCCGTGAAATGGGCCGTGGGTATTCGAGGCTTTGAAGGACGTCTCGCCCGCGGCGTCCTTGTTCTGATAGACGGCCGTAACGTCTACAATCCTCTTTTTCACGGCGTCTACTGGGAGGTTCAGGACACGCTGCTGGAAGACATCGACCGGATTGAAGTCATCCGCGGGCCCGGCGGAACGATATGGGGACCCGATGCTGTTGATGGTGTCATCAACATCATCACGAAGAACTCGCGCGACACTCGGGGAACTCTGATTTCTGCGGGTGGGGGGAATGTGACCGAAGGTTATCTCGACCTCCGGTACGGTGGAGGCAACGGCAGCAACTTCAGCTATCGTGTGTACGCGAAGGGTTCCACCACCAGCCCCGAGTACCACTACGATAACAACCAGTTTGACGATCAGAGACGGGCGCAGGGCGGATTCCGCATGGACTGGGAACCTACCGGTCGCGACACGCTAACCATTCAGGGCGATGGCTATGATGGACTGGCCGGAGAAAGCGCTAAGGTCACTGCCATCGTTCCGCCTGGGCTGAACGTCGTAAATCAAAACGCTGATCTTTCCGGAGCCAATGTTCTGGCCCGCTGGAAGCACGTATTCGAGAGCGGTTCGGATCTCCAGATTCAGGTTTATTACGACCGTGTAAACAGGCTTCAGGCAACCCAGGCGGAGTATCGCAATACAGTCGATTTCGACCTCGTCCACCACCTGGCACGGAGCAAACGGCACGACATTACTTGGGGTTTTGGCGCGCGCATGAGTCCCGCCGATTTGCCCGTCGTGGTCCCCACTTACGCATTCACACCAAACAACCGCACCGATCAGCTTTACAGTGCATTCGTACAGGATGAGATCTCGCTCATTCCGGACCGGCTCTCCTTCACCGCCGGAGCCAAGCTGTTCCGCAGTTCGTTTGCAGGTTTCAATACTGAACCGAGCGGGCGCCTGCTTTGGACTCCATCGGAACACGAGTCTTTCTGGGCGAGCGTGACGCGAGCCGTGCGGACTCCTTCCGATCTCGAAGATACTCTCCAAAACACTGTACTGCGCTCAACGCAGCCCCTGGCATTCAACGTCACCAGCGGGGACGGATATTTCACGTCAGAGACAAGCGTCAGCTACGAGATCGGCTACAGGCAGCTGATCATCCCCAGTTTTTCCGTTGATCTCGCGACGTTTTATACCAACTACAAGAATCTTGAGAGTCTTGAGCCCGGGACTCCTTACACCACCACGACGGATGGCGAAACGTACACTGTTTATCCGTTCGTCAACCGCAACGGCTTACTGGGAACAACGAAGGGATTTGAACTGGCGCCCAGTTGGAAACCCACCACATGGTGGCGGCTACAGGGTTCTTTCTCCTATCTCTGTATGGATCTCCGCACGAAACCGGGCAGTACGGATACAACTACCGTCACCAGTGAAGATGGCGCCAGTCCTCGCCACCTGCTTAGCTTTCAATCGTTTCTGGATTTGCCGGGCCACATGGAGTTCAGCCAGATCTACCGGTACGTCAGCATTCTCCCGGCAGAACTGGTCCAGGGGTACCAAACAGCCGATGTGCGATTCGCCTGGCACGCGAGTTCGCATCTTGAGTTTGCGGTCACCGGACAGAATCTGCTGCAGCCGCATCATGCGGAGTACGGTGGCGACCCCGGATCACTGGTCGGCATCAAGCGCAATGTTATAGCGGCGATCACGTGGAGAAGATGACGACCGGCAGCATGTTCTCGCGGTCGGTACTGTGCCGGATCGGATTCGTCCGCAGCACCCTGCTCTCGCCTGAGCGGTGGATATCCTTCGGCCTCGCTTTGGCGACAATTTGCCTCATCATGCCGCTACCCGCTGTCGCCCAGGGCGCGAAGCCCACCGAATATCAGGTCAAGGCCGCCTACCTTTCCAACCTGGGCCGCTTCGTAGAATCGTGGGGACCCCACTCGAGACCATCCGCAGATGAACCCTTTGCGATCTGCGTGCTGGGGCAAGATCCGTTTGGCCCCAGTCTCGATGCCGCCATTAGGGACGAGAATATCGAGGGCGCTCCGTTAGTGGCAAAACGGATAACGAACACTCAGGATGCACAGGGTTGCCGGGTTCTCTTTATATCGTCCAGTGAAGAAAACCGGCTGAGTGCTGTTTTGGCCGCCCTGGGAGATTCCCCCGTGTTGACGGTAGCCGACCTTCCGGATTTCTCCCGACGTGGCGGCATGATTCAGTTCGTGCTGGACGGGAACAGAGTTCGATTTGACATCAGCGTATCGGTCGCTACGAAATCAGGCCTCACGCTTAGTTCGGAACTGCTGAAGGTTGCCCGTGTGGTCAGGAGGGGTCCCTGATGCCGGACTTTGGACGTTACTCGTTCCGTAAAAAACTGACGTGGATGAATCTGCTTGTCAGCGGAGCCACGCTGCTGATCGCTTCGTCGGCGTTTGTGGCGTACGAACTGGCTACTTTAACTCAGACGATGGTGCGTAACCTGTCCGTACAAGCGCAGATCCTCGGAGCAAACTGTGCGTCGGCAGTACTATTTGGAGACCCTGATTCGGCACGTAATACTCTATCGGCTCTCAGCGCCGCGCCCAATATCGTTTCGGTTTCAATCTACACGCCCTCCGGTGACGAATTCGCCACCTATATGCGCGAACCGGGGGCAATTCCCGGGCCACTCGGCACGAGTGCCGCAGGCACTGTGGAAACCCACCACTTCACGCGCGATTCGCTGGTCTTGATTCGGCCTGTCCTCTTTCAGGGGAAGCGGATCGGCACCGTCTACATTCGCTCTGACTTGCGGGAAATCTATGACCGATTTCTGCGGTACGGCGGCATTGTCATTGTTGTTCTGCTGATCTCGCTGCCCGCCGCATGGCTGTTCTCGACGATTTTCCAGAGATCGGCGACATGGCCGATCCTGCAGCTGGCCGGAGTGGCCCGCGTGGTTTCGCGGGAGAAAAAGTACGACGTCCGAGCTCCTGAAAGCGGGAGTCAGGACGAAATTGCCGAGCTAATCGGCGCCTTCAACGACATGTTGGCACAGATACAGGAACGGGACGCCGCGCTGCAACAGGCGCACGAACGCCTCAATCTTGCACTGAAGTCTTCCGGTGTCGGAACGTGGAGCGCAGGATTGGCTGACGACACGGTGACGTGGGACGATTTCATGTACCCGCTGTTTGGGCTCAGAATCGGCACCCCGGTCGGAGCATATGAGAATTTCCTGAATTTCATTCATCCAAAGGATCGCGCGCCGTTACGCGCGGCTGCAGACGAATCTGCCGCTGCTGGCCTTCCCTATAATGTTGAATTCCGCGTCATCTGGCCTGATGGCAGTCTACACAGCCTTTGCGCGCGCGGCAGCGTATCGTACGATACGGCGGGCAAGCCTGTAAAACTAACAGGCGTTTGCTGGGATATCAGCGAACGGAGACGCGCCGAAGAGGAACGACAGAAGTTCGTTTCGCTCGTAGAGCAAACCGATGACTTCATCGGTATGGTCGGGCTGGATGGCGGGATTCTTTTCATTAACCGGGCCGGATGCCGGTTGGTGGGACTCGAGAGCACCAAAGCACCGGGGACGCCGTTCGCGGACCTTCATCCGCAGGAGTGGTGGACGAAGCTTAGCAGTGAGATCCTGCCGTCGATACTCCGCGGAGAAGGCAACTGGATCGGCGAAGCTCAACTGCGCCATCTTGGAACTCATCAGCCAATCGACGTGCTCATGAATCTGTTTCCCGTCAGCGATCCTGAGACGGGTCAGCTGCTCTGCTTTGCGGCAATCATGCGCGACATTACGGAACGCAAACACCTGGAGGAGCAATTACTGCAGGCCCAAAAACTGGACAGCATCGGCCAGCTTGCCGGTGGCGTTGCGCACGATTTTAATAACCTGCTGACCATCATCTCCGGCTATTCGGAACTAATTCTGAGCCGTGTGGATCCGAACGATCCGGTGTGCGAACCAGTCGAGCAAATCTCTCGCGCCGCCGCGCGTGCCGCGGCCCTCACGCGCCAATTGCTTGCCTTTGGGCGCAGGCAACCCACCGAGCAAACCGATGTCGTTGTGAACGATGTAGTGGGCAACATAGAAACGATGTTGCGCAGGCTGATAGGCGAAGACGTGGAACTGAAGTTTTCGCTCGATGCGGACGCAGGGACAATCCGGGCCGACTCAGGGCACATCGAGCAGGTGATAGTCAACCTCGTAATCAACGCCCGGGACGCCATGCCCGAGGGCGGTCGCTTGCTGGTGGAAACGGTGCATTTGTATGTAGATGAAGAATCGGCGCAGGGCCGGCTGGCGGTCACACCGGGGCATTACGTCATGCTGGCCGTGAGCGATACCGGCGTCGGCATGTCGGGAGAAGTGAAAGCGAGGATCTTCGAGCCGTTCTTTACGACGAAAGAGCGTGGCAAGGGGACTGGCCTGGGGCTTTCGACGGTTTACGGCATAGTGCAGCAAAGCAAGGGGTCGATTTCTGTGCAGACCGAGCCTGGCAAGGGGACCACGTTTCGTCTCCTGTTTCCCGCCGTTGAGCCCGGGGTGCACGAACCTGTGGTGGCAGCTCCCGCCGTTGTGGCGCAGGCTGAGGGAGGCGGGAACGAAACGATTTTGCTGACTGAGGACGAAGCTGGCGTGCGCGGCTATGTGCGCCATGTTCTGGAGCGCCACGGTTACCACGTTGTGGAGGCATCGAACGGTCTCGAAGCTATGGACGTGGTTCACCGGTATCCTGGGCCGATCCATCTCTTACTGACGGATGTTGTGATGCCGGAGGTGGGTGGAGTGGATCTGGCCGCGCAGTTCGCCGTCGTTTATCCCGGCGTGCCAATCCTGTTCATGTCCGGCTACAACGACCGTCTCTGGCTGCACGACGATGCGGCGGTCAATTTCATTCAGAAGCCATTCTCATCGCCCACTCTGTTGCTGCGGGTCAGAGAGTTGCTGGACGCTTATCGTGGGGCCCCGGAAGCCGACAGGCGACCAGCGATTTCGTGAACAACAGAAAGCGCTCGCGGAGGATGATGGAATCCGGAAAGAGCCGCTGCATGTCGCTGGCGGAGAGCAGATGAATGTCGGCAATAAAGTGCTCGACGTAAAAGTTCTTCTCGTCCGGGGAGGGTCTGCGTATCCATTGCCAAACCGAGAACCGCCGGACTATGAAATCCCGAATCGCTGGCGGCAGCAGATGGACCAGCGGGGTGAGCAGATGCATCTCGATGGGGAAATAGCGGTTCGGCGTCTGCACCCAAAAGCTTTGGCCGGTTCGCATGATCTCGGCGGCAAACTGCTGTTGTGCCGCCGGTCCCCCCACATGTTCGATCACGGAATTGCTGAAGACAATATCGAAGGCGCCGTCGGCGAAAGGGATGTTGCAGCCATTGCCGTGGACAAATGCCAGACCAGCTTCGGCGGATGCTCGACCCGCATCGGCGCGTGGCATGTTAAGCAGAACTACGGAGGGCGCGCGGTTCGGGAGTGACTCCCCAAGCAATCGCCATATCTCAGGGGTACCGCCGACGTCGAGAATCCGTTTAGATTCCGTAAGGGGGAAGGTCGCGGCAAAACGTCCCATTCGCTTCGAGCGAAACGACTTCTGGAGTTTTCGACCCCTTTCGGCCAGAAACTGCGATAAGCTCATCTCATTGTCCGTTTACAGATCTTTGCGGGCGGCCTGGCACGAAACCTCTGTCGATGACAATCATAATTACCCTTCCACGGGATCTGACACCAAGTATGCCAACACGAATCCATGTATTGACTCTCGCAGCCCTTATCCTCATGGTGTCCGGATCGTTGCCGGCGGCGCAATACGGCGGATCTGTGCGGGCCGCCGACCAGCCGGTGCCGGGCGCGATGGTCACCGCCCGGAAAGGCGATGCCAAGGTGATCGCTTACACCGACGAGAACGGCCGCTACAGCATGGATCTGGCTCCTGGAAACTGGGATATCGCCGTCGAGATGTTTGAGTTTACAACGTCAACAGGCAAGGTAACGATCACCAACACCCCTGCCCGGCAGGAATGGGCGCTCGAAATGCCGCGACTCCGGGAGCGGCTCGGTGGCACAGCCGGGGCGGATACGACGGATCAGGCGACGGCTGGCGCGGTGGCCGCTGCCGCAGCCGCGCAGCAGGCGGGAGCACAGGCGGGTGGTGGTGGACGGGGTGGACGCGGTGGGAGAGGCGGACGCGGTGGATTTGGCGGCCAGGGCGCACCCGGAGCACCGGGAGGATTTGGTCAGCAGGCGCGGGGCGGGCGCGGGGCAGCCGGGGCGTCCGGCGCCGCCAGTGCGAGCGGAACTTCGGGCGCCACCGGAACTCAGATGGCCGCCGTGGCCCCAGGCAGAGGTTTTCAGAATGCCCAGGTGAGGGCAGCACAGGAGGGGCAGCCTCCCGCAACGACACCTGCGGAGACAGCCAGCTCCACTCCAACGCCAGGCAATTTGCCGTCCGAGTTTGAAGATGTTGCCGGCGACGAGGCGTTTCTGGTGAATGGCAGCACGAGCGGCGGCCTGGCGCAATCGAGTATGGACGAAGCGGCGCGTCAACGCATGATGCAGCAGGGTGGTGGCCGTGGCGGTCCTGGCGGAGCGACAGCCGGACAGGTTTCAGCTGCCCTGGACAGTTCGTCGCTGGCTGAGAACCTGGGAATGCCTCCGGGGATGACTTCAGTCACCAACGATTCGTTGGGACTGGGTGGATTTGGCGCAGCGGCAATCAACGGCGGATTCGGTGTGGGGGCGGCGGCCGGGCCTGGCGGCGGTGGCTTGGGCGGCAATGGATTTACGCCAGGCGGCGGCGCCGGCGGTGGACGCGGCGGGGGTGGTGGCGGAGGAGGAGGCGGGGGCGGGGGCGGTGGACGTGGTGGTGGCCGTGGAGGCAATGCCCAGGCGAGCGCCGCTTTGCGCGGAGCCTTCGGCGGGCAATACAACCAGATCGGGAACCGTCGAAAGAACCCTTACAAGCCGACGGGGACGATCTCCTGGGCAGGGACCAATTCCGCGCTGAACGCGGCGCCTTTTAACCTGAACGGAACAGCAGCGCCTAAACCGCAAGCGATGACCAATACATTTAACGCGACGATCGGTGGACCACTGGTCGTGCCACACATCGTGAAATGGGTGCGTTCGCAGTACAGCATTAGCTACTCTGCATCGCACAACCTCAGCGGCATCGACCAATTGTCCACAGTGCCAACAGCGGCCCTGATGTCGGGGAACTTTAACGATCTCAGCAAGCCTTCCATTATTTACGACCCGCTCAGCGGCGCTCCGTTTACGGGGAACATCATTCCACAGTCGCGGATCAGCCCCGTTGCTGTGGGGCTGGAGCAGTACTTCCCGACTCCGACATATACCGGCCTCCTGGTGCAGAACTTCAGGCTGGTTGCGAACACACCATCGAACAGCCAAAGCATCGGAGTTCGTTTCAACGCGCCACTGAGCAATAAGGACAGGCTTAATTTTAATGTCCAGTTCCAGGACAGGAATTCGTATTCGCTGCAGAACTACGGCGAGTTTCAGGACCCTTCGACGGGCAGCGGGCTCAGCGCGTCGGTCGGCTGGAACCATAGCTTCAAGGCACGGATCAATAACGTTGGCACCGTAACGTTGAGCCGCAACCTGACCAACAACAAGGACTATTTCGAGAGTAAGACCAATGTGGAGTCGAACCTGGGCATTGGCGGCGTCACGCAGGACCCGAACGCCTGGGGGCTCCCAAGCATTCGGTTTACGAACTTCGGCGGCATCAGCGACGGCAACGTTGGTTCCAGCCGGCCGCAGACGATGGGGTTCACGGACTCATTTACCTACGTCATTGGACGAAAGCATAATTTGACTTTTGGGTACACTTACCAGCGGCAGCAGTACAACAATCTCAGCTATGCGAATACCCGCGGATCGTTCAGCTTTACAGGGCTGCTGACCAGCGAAACCGGGCCTTTGGGCACACCCCTTTCGGGCACGGGCTACGATTTTGCCGACTTCCTGCTGGGGTTGCCGGCGTCGAGTTCACTGCAATTCGGCTCGACAAACCGCTATTTTCGCCAGCACAACATGAACACCTACGCCCAGGATGACTACCGAATTTCGCAGGGAGTGACACTGAATATCGGGGTTCGGTATGAGTACTTTTCGCCAGACTCCGAGTTGCGCGGCAATCTGGCAAACGTAGTTCTGAATCCGGCAATGACGGCTGTCGCGGTGGTCACTCCGGGTATGAAGGACCCGTTCAACGGCAGCACATTGCCTTCGAGCCTGGTGCGTCCGGATAAGGAAGCATTCTCGCCGAGACTCGGTTTGGCCTGGCGGCCTTCACAAAAACACAGCATAGTGACTCGCTTTGGCTACAGCATTTTTTACAGCGGCTCTGCGTATAACCAGATCGCCAGCCAGATGGGCTCTCAACCGCCGTTCGTCAACGCGCAGGCCTTCAGCACGCAGGGTATCGCGAACCCGCTTACGCTGCAGGACGGATTTTTCGGGCCATCGACGGTCACCACAACGGATACTTATGCAATAGATCCGAATTACCGGTTGGCCTACGCACAGACCTGGAACGCGACTGTACAGGAATCGCTCAAGTGGGGTGTCTTGATGGAAACCGAATACATCGGCACCAAAGGAACGCGGCTGGGTATTGTCGAGGAGCCTAATCGTTCACTGACTGGGGTGCTGCCGATTCCAACGGCCGCGCAATTCACCTATCAGAGTTCGAACGGGAACTCTATATATCACGCCGGGCAAGTCCGCCTGACGAAGCGCCTGACTGGCGGCATGGCGGCGACGGCCCTGTACACCTACTCGAAGTCGATTGATGATGTTTCCAGTTTCAGCGGTCCAGGCGGCACGGTGGTGCAGTACATCAACAACCTGTATCTCGAGCGCGGCCTTTCGAATTTTGCTCAGCCGCATAATTTATCGACGACGTTTCAGTGGACATCACCGGTGGGTGTAAGAGGCCGCTTCCGGAACACGAAATGGTTCACAACATGGATGCGCGGGTGGGCGACGAACGGTTCTTTCAACTTCACTTCCGGCACACCCTCCACCGCGACAGTGTCTGGAAATCTGTCGAACCTCGGTGGTGGAGGCGCCATTGGCGGGACGTTGCGTGCAGAAGCAACAGGGCTGCCGATCGACGCGCCAGGGTATCAGTTCTTCAATCCTGCTGCGTTCACCACGCCGCTGCCTGGCGAGTACGGTGATGCAGGGCGGAATACGATTCCCGGCCTGCCGCACGCGACATTCAGTATGAATTTTCGGCGCACGTTCCGCCTCGGCAATGAAGCGTCGCAGCGGACGCTGGCATTCCAGCTAAATACCAACAACGCGCTGAATCATCCTACGATCTCCGGTTTCGGTACGAACATCTCATCGAACACTTTCGGGATCGCAACAGGCGCCTCGCAAATGAGAACGGTATCCATGAATCTGAGGTTTTCATTCTGATGCAAACCAAGCTAATGCGAACGAAGGGTCTCATTGCGGCTGGAGCGGTCGGAATAGCGCTCCTGATCCCTACGGCGACCCAGTTTCTGTGGGCACAACAACAAGCGGCCCAACCAGCCTCTCCGGCTGCTACGACCGCGAAAGCGCCGGCTGCCGCATCGGAGTCGGCAACGCCCGTATTCAGGTCGAACAGCAATCTGGTGATCGCTGATGTCACGGTGAGAGACAAGGCCGGCAACATTATCCCGAACCTCAAACAGGAAGACATCACGGTTTACGAAGATGGCAAGCCGCAGAAGCTCTCCGTTTTTGAGTATCAGGAGCTTGTCATGGAGCCGGAGCCGCCGGAGGAACTGAAACTTGCAGATGAACTGAAGCTGCCGGAGAAACCGAAGGCAGAACTCACGTCGCCGACGCCAGGCCAGCTCCACTTCAAAGACAAGCGGCTGATGGTTTTCTACCTCGACTTTTCCTCTATGGCAGTAGCCGAACAATTGCGGGCCCAGGATGCGGCGCTGGACTATCTGCAGAAGTTCATCACTAAAGACGACCTGGTTGCAATTGTGCTTTATACGAGCACGCCGGTGGTGTTGACGGATTTCACGGACGACCGTGACGAGCTGACCAACGTTATCCGCCAGCTGCCGATCGGCGAGGCGACGGAACTGGCAGGGCTGGCTGACACCGGCGATGACAACGGTCAGGACACGGGAGCGGCGTTCGTTGCCGACGAGACCGAGTTCAACGTTTACAACACCGACAAGAAGCTGATCGCCATCGGGCAAGTCGCTAAGATGCTTAAAAGTTTTCCCGAGAAGAAGGCCCTGATCTATTTTTCTTCCGGCGTCTCTGGAACAGGCATGGAGAATCAGGCACAGTTAGAGGCCACCATCAATCTCGCAGAAAAAGCCAACATGGCGATTTTCCCGATCGACGCCCGCGGTCTGATGGCAGACCCTCCAGGTGGCGGTGCCAGCACGGCGGGTCCGCGAGGTTCGGGCCTCTATAACGGCTCTGCCTACAATTCGCAGCGCTCCGGGATCAACGCGTCACAGGACACGCTGAATTCGCTGGCAGCCGACACGGGCGGCAAGATGTTCGTTGACAGCAATAACATCGCGCTTGGAATTCAGAACGCTCAAAAGGCGATGAGCAGCTACTATCTGGTGGGCTACTACAGCAATAACAATAATGAGGACGGTAAGTATCGCAAGATCAGCTACAAACTGAACAGCAAAATCTCGGGCGCGAAGATCGAAGGCCGCGAGGGTTACTACGCCGACAAGAACTGGCAAAAGATGAACGGCGAGGACAAGGAGTATCAGCTGACGCAGGCTCTTTCATCCGGCGACCCGGTGACGGATCTGCCCCTGGTGCTGCAACTCGACTACTTCCGTATTTCGCCGACCGCCTATTATGTCCCGGCATCGATTCGCGTGCCTGGTTCCGTGGTGGCAGTGGCGCAAAAAGGCGGAGCGGCCGAAACGCAGCTCGATTTTGCCGGTCAGGTTCAGGACGACACTCACGCTGCGGTCGGTAACGTCCGCGACAATATCAAAGTAAAGCTCGATGGGGCGAATGCGGAGCGCGCAACAAAGGGCACGTATCAATACGACGCCGGTTTCACTTTGCAGCCAGGTACATATCACCTGAAATTTGTAGTTCGCGAGAACATATCGGGCAAGATGGGGACATTTGAAACCCGCTTCGTGATACCGGATTTAAGTGCCGACACACACGGCCTCAAGCTCAGTTCAATTATTCTGAGCAACCAGAGGAATGCTGTAAATGCAGCGGTGGGATCGGCTGAACGCTCATCCAGGCAGACTCTGGCGGCGAATCCGCTGGTCGTAGGCACGGAGAAGGTCATTCCGAACGTAACCAAAGTGTTCCGCCGTTCACAGACGCTCTACGTGAACTTCGACGTTTACGATGCGTTGCCGGACCCGGCCGACACAAAGGCGCGACGCGTGAAAGTCAGTATGAGCCTGTTCAATAAGAACGGAGTCAAGGCATTTGAAGTGGGCCCGATCGATGCCACGCAGGTGATATCGACGCGGCCTGAAGCGGTGCCGGTACAGTTCCAGATCCCACTGAAGGACATCCCGGCTGGTGAATACACCAGTCAGATAACGGCTGTGGATGAAGTCAGCCGGAAATTCGCGTTTCCACGCGCTCATCTGGTCGTCAGATAAGATTTGATTCGGCCTGTTAGAATCGGGTGGTCCCGTATCGGATGCCATCCACTTCTGCAGACATCGCTCCTTCAAATAAACCAGAAAAGCGCTGGAAAATCGGCGTCCTCCTGACGCTCGCAATTGTAGCCTATTTGCCCGCGCTGCGGCTTCCCTTCATCGTCGATGATTATCATCAGATCGCGCTAGCGCGCCACTGGGCGGCTGAGGGATGGGTACCGCTCCTGCTGAATCCGAACCTGCGATCACGCGCAACCTACATGCTGTTGAGCGCGTGGCTGGACCAGACATTCGGTTTTCATCCCATGGCGTTCTACGCCGCCAGTATCATTCTTCATGCGCTGTGCGTGCTGCTGGTCTATGCGAGCGGCATATGGACGGAGATCGGCGAGTCAGTCGGTTTCTGGGCAGCCGCGTTCTTTGCCGTATTCGAGGGACATCAGGAGGCGGTGATGTGGCCGGCCGCAGCCGGTGATTTGTTCGTCTTCCTGTTCGGCCTTGCGGCCTGGGTCTGTTGGGTCAAATGGCTGCAAGGCGGTGGATGGAAGTGGTACGCCCTCGCGATCCTGTCATTCCTTCTCGCGGCTGCGTCGAAGGAATCGGTGTGGATCTTTGCGCCTCTAATGCTGCTGCCTTTGGCGTTTGATCACAAACAAAATCGGCGCGCCATGACCGGCGCACTTCCGTTTTTGGGAATGGCGGCAGCCTACATGATTTGGACATGGCTCGGTCGCGTTGCGGATCCCGCTTACCAGGACATCCGATTTTCGCTCTCGGCGCCCTGGGTGCGGATTGTTCTCAACAGCTGGTGGCGCCTCTTATTTGTTTGGGGGCTGGCAGCATTGGCTGCGCTGCTGTGGGTTGGCAAACGAGCGGATCGCAGATTAGTCGTTGCGGCGTCCGTGTGGATTGTCCTCGGCCTGCTTCCCTATAGCTTTCTCACTTACATGATGCAGGTGCCAAGCAGGCAGACCTATCTTGCGAGCGCGGGACTTGCGTGGATCTTTGGCGCGGCGGCGAACAGACTCTGTGAACGAAAACGGTACGCCGTCCTGGCCGTCCTCTGCGTGGCCGCGCTCGGAGTCAATCTGGAAATTTTGTGGGTAAAGAAGATGGCGCAGTTCCGCGAGCGCGCTGAACCTTCTGAACTGCTAAAACAAGCAGCGCTGGAATCCGATGGATCCATCACCGTGGATTGCGTGCCACTGCCGGATTTTGTGACGATCGAGGTACTGAAAAGTGTCGGGACCGCAGTCGTGTTTGAGCATCCCGGAGTCAGGCAGAGCGATAGCTGTTTTGCAGTGGAATACCGAACGCGGCACGGGCAGGTAATCCGCGAGACGCGCAAGTTGGGGACGGCAAAGCACGGGACATTCTACTAACCGGCTAAAAAATCGGCGTAGCGGGCGGACTCTCCGATTCGCCCGCTACGCCGCAATCTCGTCCAAAAACAAAGGGGGTTTGTTTTAGCCGAGAAACCCGATATTGGATGTCGGGAAATTCGTCACATTCGGAAAGATCGACGGCACCACGGCGGGGCTGACGCCAAACCACTGGGCCAGCGTCGCTGCATACTGATCGACCGAGAGCGTGGGAACGATGGTGCCACGGGTATTGGCGTCGTCCGGGCCGCCCAGAGCGAGCGAAGGGAACTGACCCCAGAACTGGCCACCCTTGAGCGCGCCACCGCTGGCGGCCCCGGCTCCAATCACGAAATGGTGATTGCCCCAGGCGTGATCTGTACCCGCGCTGCCATTTGGTTGCACGGTCCGGCCGAATTCGGAAGCGGTAAAAGTAGTAGTGTTGGCAGCAGTGCCAACTTCCTGCGTCGCCGTGTAGAAGGCGCCGACTGCCTGGCTGAGTTGCTGCAGGAGCGGGTCCTGCGTGCCGGACTGCGCGCCGTGTGTATCGAAGCCGTCGAGCTCGCAATAGAAAATCTGGCGACCGAGACCCAGCGCCGAGCGAACACTCATGATCTGCGCTACAGTTTGCAGTTGCTGGCCGATCTGAGAACCGGGAAACACAGTCTTCACAGAGGCATTCTTCAGTGCATTCGACAACGCGACGGAGTAAGAGACACCGCGGCCGAAGTTGGAGTTGGCCGCCGTGACAAGCTTCAATCCGTTATCGAACTGCATCAGCTGCTGGACTGCTGCGGCGCGCGCCGCGGAGCTGGTTCCCTCGAGCAGTGCAATGCCCGTAGGGGGGACGCTGGCAGGGAAGATGCTCTGCCCGGTGCAGAAGAGACCGCAACCTGCGGTGGCCGCGATCGGAGTGAAATTAGCGCCGGAGTTGTATTGCGAGTTGATGCTGTCTTCTACGCGACCAGCCCAGCCTGTGGAAACGGTTCCGCTGGGGATCGCTGCCTGCCACTGGTTGGCCTGATCGGAATGTGAGAACAACTGCGGCGGCAGCTGCGAGAGGTTCTGCGCCTGGAAGATCGCCGGCGTTGTGGGCTGCACCAGCATGCCGACATTGGCGACGACCGCCGCATTACCCGCATTGTAGAGGGCCGCGATTTCCGGCATCAGCGGGTGCAAACCGTAAACATCGGTGCCGTTCGAGATCGGCAGCAGCGAGGACTGCGCCAGCGCGAGTCCCTGACGGCCCTGCGCGTAGAGGCTGTAGTTCTGTTTCGCCGTCGTGATGGGGATCACCGTGTTGTGCCCGTCATTGCCGCCGGAGAGAAAGATGCACACCAGCGCCTGGTACGGCGCCGAGGTTGAGGCCAGTGCATTGATCTCACCGAACTTGCCAAGAGCGCCCAGTGCTCCCACGGATGTTACCGCCGCTTTCAAAAAGTCACGTCTGGATTTGATTAGCATTTTTTATTCCTCCTGTTTTTGTTTTAGGCTCCTGGCTCTAGTGCCAGACGTTGTAGTAACCGGATTCCAGAATCAGGTAGATCGCTTCTTCCACCTGGAAGAGCGCGCCATTTGTCTTGTCAGCCGTGACAGCGTTGGTAATGATCTGGTTCATCGGCGCCGGCATGGTGCCGTGAGTCAGGGTGAGATCCAGAGCGCTGATTAGCGTCTGCGGCGTTGCGGCCAGCGGCAGGAACGGAGTCAGATCTATCAGAGTTCCCGGTCCGTTGTTCTGCACGGGATTCGACCATTGGTTGAAGAACTCCGCCACCAGGTTCTCGCGAAGGATCGCCGCATTCGGTGTGTCGATTTCGAATTCAGGACCGAGCAGGCCGCCAGCACCAGGCACAAGGTAGCCAGGCGAGAAGTAGCTGAATACGCTGACGGGATTGTAAATATCCTGACCCAGCATCCCCAGTGTCTGCTGGTAGTAATTGCCGGTCGTCATAGTGCCGCTGAAGGCACGGACGAAACCGGGGACGAAGAGTGCCGGCTCCTGCAGGTGGCCGTCGGTGGGCTGATCATTGCCGCCGGCATCGTTAGCGCGCGCTTCCTGATCGAGCAGGATAGCGGTGACTACTGTGGGCATATCGCCGTTGCTTGAGGTGAACGCCTGGGCCACACGCTGAATATAGGCCGGGCTCGGATTGCTCTTGACCAGATGCTGGATCAATTGCCTGGAGATGAACGGAGCCACGTTCGGGTGGGTTGTGATGCTGTTCAGCGCACCCTGCAGATCCTGCTGCATGGTGAGGTTAGACGGGGCCACATAGCCATTGAGCAGCGTTTTGGAGCCGAAATCATGCTCACCCTGGTAGGGAACCATCGGTGCACTGGAATTGATATAAGCGCCCCAGTTTGGCGGATTGCTGCCTTGCGTGTAGGTCCAGCCCGTGAAAACGCGGGCGAGTTCGGCAACGGTCGGTTGCAGATAGGTTGGGATCGGCGCACCGGTGGCATCCGTCTGTACGCTGCCATCCTGATTGAGCATCACGTCACCCACACTGAACAACTGCATGATTTCGCGAGCGTAGTTTTCGTTCGCCACGGTTCCGGACGCCGGATTCGCTTTCGCGTTATTCGCCATGTCCAGATATTCACCCATCCCTGGGCTGAGAGTAACGTCGCTCAGGATCTGCGGATAGTTTGTGAACGCATCATTGATCAGCATCTGTTCGTAAGGGATCATATCGCCATCCCAGATGATCTTGGTGATGGAGATGGTGAAGATCTCGCTCAGCGCGAAGGCCACGCGCTGGCGAAGCTGATCGGGGTTGGTGACGGCATTGGCGAGGAAGGTCTCCGCCATGCCTCCCTGACTTGCGCCGGAGGCGACCAGATTGTTGTAGTTGGATACGACGGGCATGGCCAACTGCTGATTGATCCAGCCCTGGAACCCCAGGGTCTGTACGTTGGCGGCGTCGGCGGGCGTAGGCCCGAAAGCCGCCTGCTCAAGGAAGCGCCGGGCGGCCGAAACGGAAACCATCGGGTTAGCAACACCAACCGGTACAGCGAACGGCGTCGAGACCAGCGTACCGTTGGCGATCGTCAGGTTTTCCGTGCTGGCCGGCCCGGCGAAACCGGAGATGGTCAGCGTGGTCGAATTCACGTAAGTCGTTGTCAGCGTTACCGAGCCCAGTTGCGCAGTTGACGTTGGCGTGAACCCGGTTCCGTTTACCGTGGTGGAAAAGAGGCCCAGAGGCAGTGGTGATGTTCCGAGCGAAACGATTGTCGGAGGCAGATTGGAGACCAGTGTTACGGTGGCGACAGCCTGACCCACTGCGTTCAGTGCGGTTATGGTGTCGCTGCCGGAGGCGGGCATGGTAGCCGGAGCGGTGTAGAAGCCCGTTGAGGTGATGGTGCCCGAAACCGCGGTCCAGTTGATGGACCCAGTAGAAGTGAACTGCTTCGACGCGCCGAGCATGACGCTGGCGCCAGCTGGTTTAATGGCGCCCGGCGGAACGTTGTTGACCAGTGTTACCAGGGCAGATGAAGAACCAGCCGCATTGATGGCCTTCACCATGTCGATTCCCGACGCGGGTAGGGTTGCAGGGGCCGTGTACAGGCCGGCCGACGTTACGGTGCCCGAAACAGCCGTCCAGCTAGTGGCGCCAGGCGCGGTGAACTGCTGGGTTGCGCCTAGCGAGACCGAAACCGAAGCTGGCGAAATGACAGGCGCGATGTTGGTTTGCAATGTGATGGCAGCCACAGACGAGCCTAAGGAATTCGACGCCGTTACGGTATCGTTACCCGATGCGGGCATCGTCGCGGGTGCCGTGTAGAGGCCAGCCGACGTCACTGTCCCTGCTGCCGCCGTCCAGATTGTCGCGCCGGGCGCGCTGAACTGTTGTGTCTTCGTCAGCATCACGGAAACAGACGCAGGCGAGATGACAGGCGCCGCATTCGGGAGCAGCGTGACCGCCGCGGCAGATTTGCCGGCCGCGTTGATGGCGGTAACCGTGTCAGTGCCGGAAGAAGGCATTGTGGACGGTGCGGTATAGAATCCGGCCGAGGTCACGGTGCCGGAGAGAGCGGTCCAGCTGGTGGCGCCAGGTGCGGAGAATTGCTGCGTCCCGTTCAGTTGTACCGAAACCGTGGCCGGTGAGATCGAAGGAGGGATGTTGGTTTGCAGTGTGACCGTGGCGTTTGATGAGCCAGCCATATTAGAGGCCGTCACGGTGTCCTTGCCTGACGCAGGCATTGTGCTCGGTGCCGTGTACAGACCCGCAGCGGTGACCGTACCAGCGACAGCGGTCCATGTGGTGGCGCCCGACGCCTTGAATTGTTGAGTCTTGCCCAGTGTGACCGTCACAGCCGCAGGTGAGATAACCGGTGCGGCCGGCAGCTTCAGTGTGATGGCGGCTGAAGAAGAACCGACGTTGTTTGTCGCGGTCACGGTATCGGTGCCCGATGCGGGCATGGTCGAGGGGGCGGTATATAAGCCTTTCGACGAAATCGTGCCTGCTACGGCCGTCCAGCTGGTCGCGCCAGTAGCAGTGAACTGCTCGGTGCCGGACAACGTCACGCTTACGGAGGCTGGCGAAATGGAAGGCGCCGAACCTATTAGCACCGTAACAACGTTTCCGTACGCGGACATCGGATTTCTCGCCGTGAACGTAGTGCTGGTCTGACTGGAAGGATGCCACACAGATGCCGTAATAGTTGTGGGTGTCACTGCACCTGTAGACAACTGCGTGGTGCCATCCAGCACTGTGACGCCGGGCAGGAATCCTGTCCCGTTGATCGTAATATTCACGGTGCCGCTCGGCATTGGGGTTGGCGTGATAGAGGTGATCTGGGGTCCGGCGGTCAGCAGCGTGATGGCTTGAGACCCCGAGATCTTTGTGTTACTCGCAAGTTCCGCCTTAATGCCATAGCCCACATAGGCAGGCACGCTGGCGGGCGCCGTGTAGAGTCCGGTGGAACTGATGGTGCCAACTGTGGAATTGCCGCCCACCACATCCGCAACCAGCCAAATGACCGCAGTGCTTCCCGTGGTGCCTGTAACAGTGGCAGTGTATTGCTGCGTTGCATTGGCTCCGATTGCTATGTAGCCCCCTGGCGAAACCGCAACTGTTTGTGCTTCCAGGGCACTGCCGGCCAGTGCTGTGAACAGGCATAGCAAAGGTACGGCTAAATTCATCTTCCGCATTGGAACTTCTCCTCCGGATACGGGCGCTACCACGTTGTGGACCGGTGCGCACCTGCGTATCGACTATGGTGTGTCGCGAACCAGTACGGATATTACTGGCGTCTTAAAAAATGTTCAGACAGCAACTGGACCCGTGTAAACCCCTCATCGGTCGACAATTACGCCTCTCCATCCTGTAAACTGAATGTTTTCAACCTATGACGCTGGAAGAACTCGAACGCGAATACGCGCCGCTCCGTGAACAGGCATCTGCCGTGCGGAGTTATCTTTGACGCGGCCCAAAAAACGAAACAAATAGAAGCACTGGCGGAACAGATCGCCGCGCCCGATTTCTGGCAGAATCCCGAGAAGAGCCAAAAGGTCATGCAGGACCGCAAGCGCCTGGAGGAAGCAGTCGATTCCGATGCGCAAATTGCCGGCCTTACGGACGACCTTGACACTTTATTTGAACTTGCGCGCGAAGGCGAAGCGGTAACGCCCGATATCGTGCGGGAGATGAAGGGCTACGGGGAGCTGTTGTCGAAGCTGGAAACGCAGATGCTGCTCTCGGGCGAGAATGCCTCGCTTCCCGCAATCGTGACGATTCATCCAGGCGCAGGCGGCACGGAATCCCAGGACTGGGCCGAGATGCTGATGCGTATGTATCTGCGCTGGTGCGAGCGAAACAAGTTTGGGACCGTGATTACCGATCGTCAGGAAGGCGAAGGCGCGGGCATCAAGTCGGTGACGTTTGAGGTCAATGGACCAAACGCTTATGGCCTGCTCCAGTCGGAAATCGGAGTTCACAGGCTGGTTCGCATCTCTCCTTTTGATTCCGCCGCACGGCGGCATACGTCGTTTGCGTCCGTATTCGTGTTCCCCCAGATCGATGACGAGATCAAGATCGATATCAAGCTGGAAGATTTGCGCATCGATACTTTCCGCGCGGGCGGCGCCGGCGGACAGCATGTCAACATGACGGATTCGGCTGTTCGGATCACGCACTTTCCCACGGGCATTGTCGTCCAGTGTCAGAACGAACGTTCGCAGCACAAGAATCGCGACAGCGCCATGAAGCAATTGCGCGCGCGGATGTATGAGCACGAGCTTGAGAAGAAGCGCGAGGAAACAAGGAAGACCGAAGCTTCCAAGCTGGAGATCAATTTCGGCAGTCAGATTCGCAGCTACGTGCTGGCGCCGTACCGCATGATTAAGGACCATCGCACGAAGCTTTCGATCGGCGACGTGGATAAAGTGCTGGATGGCGATCTGGAGCAGTTGCAGCACGCGTTCCTGGTTTGGTGCAAGACCGGTAAAACGGCTGGCGCCGGCGCGGACGATATAGAAGATTGATTGTTATGGCCTCCGCTGCCGAAATCGCGCACGCCGCGGAATTGCTATGCGCAGGGAAGCTGGTAGCGATTCCGACCGAGACCGTTTACGGCCTGGCCGCGAATGCCCTGGACGAAGCGGCGGTGCAGCGAATCTTCGCGACCAAGGGTCGTCCACATTCGAGTCCGCTGATCGTGCATGTTGCCGATGTCGCGATGGCTCGGGAACTAGCCGCCGAATGGACGCCGCAGGCCGAAGCGCTGGCGGCGCGATTCTGGCCGGGACCGCTGACGATCATCGTGCCGAAGCGCGACGTGGTTCCTGATATTGTCACTGCGGGCTTGCCGAGCGTGGCCTTGCGAATGCCGGCGCACCCCGTGGCGCTTGCGCTGATTTCCGCCGCGCAGGTACCCTTGGCAGCGCCGAGTGCGAATCGATTCACGCAGCTCTCACCGACCAGTGCGCAACATGTTCGCGATGGTTTGGGGGATGCCGTCGATTTCGTGCTGGATGGCGGCCCGTGCAGAGTTGGCATTGAAAGCACTGTAGTTTCTCTTGCCGGACCGATTCCGCGAATTCTGCGGCCGGGCATGATTTCGCGCACGCAGATTGAAGACGTCATCGGGCCTGTGGAAACGGGCGCAGGCGCGGAATCGCCGGGCCAGCATCCGAAGCATTACAGCCCGCGCACGCGGGTAGTCATCGGGAATGCGCCGACCGAAGGGCGCGGAATTCGGCTGGATGCGACCAACATGCCCCAGGATGCGGCGACGTTTGCGGAACAGTTGTACGGAAAGCTGCACGAACTGGATGGGCAGGGCTACGACTGGATCGCTGTCGAACTGCCGCCGGATACGCCGGAGTGGGCGGGTGTGCGGGACCGTATTATTCGCGCGTCGCACTAACCCGGCGCGGTATCGCTTGCGGATTCCATGCGATTGTTGCTGCCTGCAACACTGCGGATGGCGTCGCGCCTTCCTGGTCGGGTTGACCCAGAAATCGCAGGGCGGCTCGCAGTTCTCCAATTCGGTCTCGAGCGTTGAGCGTCGGCGCGAAAGTCTGTTTGCTCAGCTTTTCTCCCGCCTCATTCGTAACCACCGGCACATGAAGGTACCGTGGTCGCGGCAGTTGCAGCAGGTGCTGCAGATAAAGCTGACGCGGCGTGGAATCGAGCAGGTCGGCTCCTCGCACTACGTCGGTGATGCGCTGCGCCGCGTCGTCGACAACCACAGCCAATTGATAGGCGAAGAGGCCGTCGGAACGAAGCACTACGAAATCGCCGACGTCGCGGGCGAGGTGCTGTCGGTAGTGGCCGAACACGCGGTCTTCAAAGGCTGCGGTCAATCCGTCCGTACGGATTCGCCATGCCAGCGGTCTTTCCGCATTTTGCGCGCCTTCACGACAGGTCCCCGGATAGATTCCTGCACCAGCTTCACGGCGCGAGCAAGAGCAGGCATATGCGACGCCATGCTTCTTTAAACGCTCCAGCGCGGCGCGATACATTTCCGTGCGTTGGCCTTGATAGACGACGGGTGCGCTCCATTGGAAACCGAACGCTTCGAGCGTTTGCAGAATATTGATATCGGCGTTCGGGGCGGAACGGGGTGTATCGACATCTTCCATGCGGACGATCCATTCGCCGCCTGCGGCACGCGCGTCCAGGTAGCTGGCCAGGGCTGCGACCAGCGAGCCAAAGTGCAGGGGGCCGGTGGGCGAGGGGGCGAAGCGTCCTTTATACATAAATCAGAGCAGTTGCGGCAGGATTACCGCCGAATTCCCCCGCAGAGAGAATGCGACTTCACCGGAGAAGTCCGTGGTCTCCGGATTGATTTCAATCACTTGGGCGCCTGATTCCAGCGCAAGCGGAATCAGGCTAGCCGCCGGATAAACCTGCGCGGAGGTGCCGGCGACGATGAAAGCGTCAGACGTTTGCACCGCCGTGATAGCGCGCTCTATTGCACCTTCCGGCAACTGTTCGCCAAACCAGACCACACCGGGACGCAACAGGCCGCCGCAAGCGCAACGGGGCGGGAGTTCAGTCAACTCGCCATGCTCGGTTCGCTCGACGCCGCAAGCAAGGCAACGCACAGTCCAGATATCGCCGTGCAGTTTGACAATGTTCTTCGAACCTGCCCGGTCGTGCAGGCCATCTACATTTTGCGTGATGAGCGTGAATTCGGCCAGGCGCTTTTCGAGTTCGACGAGTGCGGCGTGTCCTGCGCTCGGCTGGGCGGCCGCGATTCCTCGGCGTCGCTCTTCATACCATTGCCAAGCGAAAAGTGGATCGCGCGCGAAGCCCTGGGGTGTGGCGAGATCTTCAAAGCGGTTGTTGCGCCAGAATCCGCCGTTGGAGCGGAACGTCGGGATGCCGCTTTCGGCAGAGACGCCAGCGCCCGTGAGCACGGCGATTCTGCGTGCATCGTGAACTGCATTGCGTGCGGCTTGCAACATGAATTTTTATGATGTCACGGCAGTTGCGTGGCTGTACGGGCATATAATCGCGTAGTGATGAGACGGTTTCTTTTCTTCCTTCTGAGCGTGCCCGTCAGCGCGATAGCGCTGGATTTCAGCGGCGGGAGCATTGTGCTGCCCGCGGGCGCCACGGTACCGCAAAAAACTGCCGCGCGCATGTTGAGCGAAGAGATTGAAAAGCGAACTCAGCTGCGGTTACCGGTTACCGCGACGATGCCAGCCAAGGGTCCGGCAATTTCGTTACGGCGTGGAACGCAGCCAGGGCCTGAAGGGTTTACGGTGACTTCGTCGCACGAGGGCGAGCGGGCGATCGTGGCCGTGAAGGGCTTCGACGACCGTGGCGTTGTTTTTGGCGCAGGGTATCTGTTGCGTCAATTCCACATGGCGCGGCAGAAACTGGAATTGGCGGCCGATCTGGATGTACAGGAACAGCCGAAGACTCAGATACGCGGCCATCAACTGGGCTACCGGCCGAAATCTAACACCTACGATGCCTGGTCAGTTCCCATGTGGGAACAGTACATTCGTGACCTGGCAGTCTTTGGCACCAACACAATTGAAGTAATTCCACCGCGCTCCGACGACGACGCGGATAGTCCTCATTTTCCGCTGCCGCAAATCGAAATGATGGCCGAGATGTCGCGAATCGCAAACGACTACGCGATGGATGTCTCGATCTGGTATCCGGCGATGGACAAGGACTATTCGGATCCGAAGACGGTGGATTTTGCGCTGGAAGAGTGGGGGAACGTATTTCGAAAGTTGCCCCGCATCGACGCCGTGTTCGTGCCTGGCGGCGATCCGGGCGATACGCAGCCCAGGTATCTGATGGCACTACTCGAGAAAGAGACTGCCGTACTACACCGCACGCACCCGAAAGCGCAGATGTGGGTCTCGCCGCAGAGCTTCAATCAGGCGTGGCTCGATGAGTTTTACGGAATTCTGGACAAGCAGCCCGAATGGCTGACGGGCGTCGTGTTTGGCCCACAGGCGCGTGGCAGCATCGAGCAATTGCGCGCGCGTGTGCCGAAGCGATATCAGGTGCGATTCTATCCCGATATCACGCACTCGCGGGAGGCGGAGTTTCCGGTGGAAGACTGGGACCCGGCGTATGCCGATACTGAGGCGAGAGAAATCATTAATCCGCGTCCGGTGGCCGAAGCTGCGATTTTTCGGCGTTATGCGCAGTCATCGAACGGCTTTGTGACGTATTCCGAAGGCTGCAACGACGATTTCAATAAGATTCTCTGGAGCAGTCTCGGCTGGAACCCCGGCGCGAAGGTCGATGACATTGTTCACGATTTCAGCCGGTACTTCATAAGCGATGCGCTCGCCGACGACTTCAGCAAGGGACTGATGGGCCTCGAGAGTAACTGGAAAGGTCCGCTGGCTGCAAATAGTGGTGTGGACGCAACGCTGGCTGTCTTCCAGAGCATGGAAAAACGCGCGACGCCCCGGGACAAACTGAATTGGCGCTTTCAGCAGGCGCTTTATCGGGCTTACTATGACGCGTTCATAAAGAAGCGACTGGCGATAGAAACCGACCAGGAAGCACGAGCCGTAGCCGCGCTTAAGAATACGCGTTCCAGTCCTGCGGACGCGATGACAGCCGCCAGGAACATCCTTGATGCCGACGAATTAACGCAGGAAGCGCGAGCGCTGCGGACACGCGTTTTCGAACTAGCCGAAGCGCTGTTCCAAAGCATTCATATGCAGTTGAGTGTGGCGAAATACCAGGCGATTGGCCTCGGCCGCGGAGCGAATCTCGACTCCATCGATTTCGCACTAAATAACCGCGTCTGGCTGGAGAACGAATTTGGGAAGATTGCGAAAGCGCCCAAGGAGCAGCAAGCCAAGATGATCGATCGCATCGTCAACTGGACCGATCCCGGCCCCGGCGGCTTCTATGACGACCTTGGCAATCCCGCGCGCCAGCCCCACCTGGTGCGCGGCGAGCTGTATGACCGTGATCCCGATTTTCTGGCCAGTCCGTTTACCGGTTTCGGTAATGTGGATCCCCGAAACGGGGCACGTGTATCCTGGTATTCCACCGCGCAGACGTTGGCCGAAAATCCGCTGAAGATGCACTACGCCAATCTCGACAGCAAGGCGCAGTACGCTATTCGCGTGGTGTACGGCGGAGATGCTCCCAAAGTTCAGATACGGCTCATGGCAAATGAGAGATATGAGATTCATCCGCTGCGGGATAAGCCAATGCCGCAAGTGCCGCTGGAGTTCGATATACCTAAAGAAGCGACCCAATCTGGTGAATTAACGCTGGAATGGTCCCGACAAGCAGGCTTGGGCGGCAACGGGAGAGGCACGCAGGTCTGCGAAGTATGGTTGATTCGAAAGAACTGACGCCGGACGCGCCCGGCAGCTACCGCTGGCAGGTGGTGGCAATGTTGTGGGGCATCGCATTCTTCAATTACGCGGATCGCCAGGCGATCTTCTCGGTCTTCCCGCTGCTGCAGAAATCCATGGGCCTCGATAACGTGCAACTCGGCCTGCTGGGGAGTGCGTTTGCGTGGGTCTACGGACTGGGCGCTCTCTTTGCCGGGAACATTGTGGACCGGGTGCGCAGGAAGACTGCGATCCTGGGCGGGCTCTACGTCTGGAGCGGGATCTGCGTGTGCACCGCTGCCGTGAGTGGATTCCGCGGGCTCTTCGCGATGCGTGCGCTGGAGGGCATGGGGGAAGCGTTCTACTTCCCGGCGTCGATGTCTTTAGTCAGCGACTATCACGGCCCGGCGACAAGATCTCGGGCCATCGGCGCACATCAGACCAGTGTTTATGTGGGGACCATCGCAGGAGGATTTTTCGCCGGACTCATCGGGCAGCACTACGGCTGGCGATGGTCCTTCGTTGTGTTCGGTGGCCTTGGAATCCTGCTGGGCTTTGTGTTGAGCCGCTGGCTGCGCGAGCCGAAGCGCGGCGCGGCGGAACAAATCGAAGTGGCCGCCAAGCTGCCGCTCGGCGAAACGCTCCGCATTATTCTGGGGCAGCCCGCGGCAATCCTGTTGCTCGGCGCGTTTTTATGCGCGAACTTCGTGGCCGTGGTGTTGCTTACGTGGATGCCGAAATTTCTGTTTGATCGCTTCCGCATGAGCCTCGCGATGTCCGGATTGACGGCGACTATTTACGTGCAACTGGCCAGCATGGTGGGAGCCATTTTCGGCGGCTGGCTGGCGGATAAGTGGCGCACCAGACGGCGTGGCGGACGTATGTTGGTGCAAATGGTGGGCGTCTTCGGCGGCGCGCCCTGCGTGGTGCTCTGCGGGATGACGCAATCGCTGGGATGGCTGATTGCCGCGCTAACGGTGTGGGGGTTCTTCAAGGGCCTCTACGACGCCAACATCTTCGCTTCCGTCTTCGATGTCATTCGGCCGGAGGCGCGGGGATCGGCCGCCGGGCTGATGAATACGGTGGGCTGGCTGGGCGGTGGCGGGTCGGCGCCAATCGTCATCGCGTGGCTGGCTGGTTCTTATGGTCTGGGTGGTGCGATTGCTATGGCGGCCGCCGTGTATGCGATGGCGGGCGTGCTGCTGCTCACCGCCGCACGCGTAGTGGAACGTGTTCCGGTCAGTGCCTGAGATATCGCGGCACGTTGGCGTCTTCATGCACGAGCAGGAACATCGAGAAGCCGTGGTTTTCCCAGTGCCGGGCGATCCGCATCTTCAGCAACTGCGAGATCTCCAGTGCGCTCATCGGCCGCTGGTAGTTGTAAAAGCGCCCGAAAAACCACTGAAATGCCCGGGTAGAGCGGATATGCCAGCTATCGAGTTCAGTATCGTAGACGATCATCAGCGGGGGCGGGTTGCCCTCTAGCGCGGCAATAGTGGCTGGCCGGAAATCGGGCAATTCCAGAACGGGATGAGGAAAGAGCAGGTAACCGTTATCGGGATGCGCCAAGGCCGTCGTCATCGGAAAAGTGGTGGCAACTAACCCCGGGTAGGTGTCCGCGGCGAATGCGGCATCGCGACTGGCATCGACGAAACCCACGAACATGAGGTTGTTTTCGAACGGGAACGGGTAAGGCGGATTGATGAAGTTCGCCGCGATCAGGCAGGCGACCATGACGCCCATGACGATTTTTCGGGGCCTTTCCATCAGAGCCCGAAGCGAAACCGCAAAGGCCGCGTAAAGAATCGGCAGAACCGGCAGAAGGTAGCGTTCAAGGACGGCGCCGCCGAGGACCGTGACCGCCAAAACGTGCGCGGCAGCCAGCGTGAATGCCACACGCCACGGACGGTCGCGCAACAAAGGCATCCGCTTCCACGCATACCAAAGAGTCGCGGTGCCGATGAAATGTCCGGAGCCGATCAACAAATAGTAAAGTCGACGGAGAAGGGCAAAGATCAGGCGAACCGGATTAAGCGGAAACGAAATATTGTAGTGCGCGAATACGGAGTTACCGAACCAGCTCCCGGTGAAATGCCGAAGTGCGATCAGCCAGAGGCCCAGAGGCACTAGCGGCGCGAAAAACCACAGGGCTTCGGCGCGACTTCTATTGCTCCATTGGTCGCCCCGTCGCTCCCAAAAACTCCATGCGGCGAATACCAGAGGCACCACAATGCCGGTTTCCTTTATCAGGACCAGCACGATGCAGACCAGCGCCGAGGCCCGGATGCGATTTTGCAGGAACAGCAGCAAGGCCAGCGCCGTGAAACCCATGGCGGGCATATCGAGCAAAGCCATTATTGACTGGGCGTAGAAAAGCGGCGAAATGCAGAGCAGCGTCACGGCCGCAAAAGCGGGGCTGCCGGGACTGCCCCGCGAGAGCTCGATCGAAAGCAGAAATGTCGCGAGGACGCCAAACGCCGCCAGCATCAGCATCGCGATCCGCGTGCTCAAGATGGAAAACCCAAGCAAATGCCACAAAAGAGCGAGCCAAGCCATGACGCCGGGCGGATGTACATTCGGCGTTGCGCTGTGGGCTATCCAGGCGCCGGTGTGGTAGAGGTCGCTCGCTGCCGGAATAAACTGCCCGGCCTCGTCCCAGTAATAAGGGATTTCCAACAGTGGCAGATGAAACATCACCAGCGTCACCGCGGCGATGGCGTAAATTATGAGGTACGTCTGGGGGCGGACCCTTCTGCGCACCTGAAACATTCTATTATTGAACGAATCCCGATCCGGTTCGGGATTCGAGCTTGATCTCACCGAACGCCGCTTCGTACTGGCTCACATTTTGCTGCATCAGGCCCAGCAGCGCCTTTGCCTGCTGTGGACTAAGATAGACGCCCTGGAAATTCTGGATCTCCACCTGTTCCTGCGACGTTTGGTTTACGGTTCCGAACATCAGGTAGAAATCCCACAGGTTCACGCGGACCTGGACGCTGTTTGCATAGCTTTCCCGGTAATCTGCCGTCTTGTGGAGGACGATCCGGGGAGGGTTGGGTGTCATCGCCCTTCATGGTAACGTAGAACCAAGTAGCGTTCGGTTGCGGCGAGTACGCCGGTCGCGCTACCATTCGATTTCCTCCCTTTTTCAGCCGGATGCCAGTTCAGACAGCGCCAGTGCACACACGAAAAATCCTTGCGGTGATGACGGATCTGTTTTTTTCCGCCAAGATTCACGATATGGCGAAGAAATTCGGGATGTCCGTCGAATTCCTGAAAGACAAGCCGACCGTTCTCGAACGGGTAAAGGAGAAGCCGTCGCTGGTAATTTTCGATCTTAACTGCGA
Organism: uncultured Acidobacteriia bacterium; assembly: GCA_903825445.1. Lineage (GTDB taxonomy): Bacteria > Acidobacteriota > Terriglobia > Bryobacterales > Bryobacteraceae > BOG-234. The sequence goes on along the minus strand of CAIKAS010000317.1, from coordinate 29,466 downwards.
TGCGGCCGAACCGCTCAGCATTATCCGCGCCATGAAGAGCAATCCGGAAACCAAGCGCGTCAGCACAATTGGCTTCGTTTCGCATGTGCAGACCGACTTGAAACTCGAGGCGCAGGACAGCGGTTGCGATATGGTGGTGGCGCGGAGCGTGTTCGCCCAGAACCTACCGGTGATTCTGAAGCGCCACGCCACGGCACCTTTGGCGAGACAGTAGTTAAGAATATCCGGCGCGGCAGCGCGGTTATGACCCCTCCTACCGTTAGCACCTCCGTACTGTCGGCTATCGGCAACACTCCTTTGGTCGAACTCCGGCGAGTGACTCCGGCTGGCGCGGGGCGAGTGCTTCTAAAGCTGGAATGCTACAATCCGACGGGGTCGTACAAAGACCGCATGGCGCTTGCCGTGATCGAGGGCGCGGAACGCCGCGGTACGCTCCGGCCTGGTATGCGAGTCATCGAGTACACGGGTGGCAGCACGGGCTGTGCGCTGGCCATGGTTTGTTCCTTGAAGGGTTATCGTTTCACACCGGTATCCTCTGACGCGTTTGGACGGGAAAAACTGGAATCGATGCGCGCGATGGGCGCCGACGTGATCCTGGTGCCGAGCGATGGAGGGCGAATCACGAACGACCTGTTCGATCGCATGAAGGCAGCGCTGGCCCGCGAGGCGTCTAAGCCGGGTGTATTTTGGGCGGATCAGTTCAACAATGACGACGTCATTGCGGGCTACATGCCGATGGCCAACGAACTGCGGCGCGGAGCGGGGCCTGGGATCACGGCATTTTGCGGGGCAATCGGGTCCGGCGGCATGCTGGTGGGCGTCTCCCGCGGCCTTCGGGCTGCCGGATGCCGCGCGCGTACTATCGGACTTGAGCCAGCCGAATCACCCGTCATCAGCACCGGACGTGGTGGAGCACACCGCGTAGAGGGAGTTGGAGTCGGCTTTCGGCCTCCCCATCTCCTCGACAGCGACTTCGACGAAATACGAACGATAGACGAAGCATCGGCGCGGAACATGACACGACGTTTGGCACGGGAGGAGGGCATCCTGGCGGGGACGTCGACCGGTCTCAATGTGACGGCAGCAATTCAACTGGCGGTGGAACTGGGACCGGATGCGACCGTTGTAACCGTGGCCTGTGACAGTGGGCTGAAGTATTTGGCTGGCGATCTGTACTCCGGTCAGCCCTCTGCCGCGTCCGCAAGTCAGGAGACCCGTGCGCCTGATTTGTAATTTTCGCCGTTTGCGCCGCGCGTTGCTGTCTGTGGCCTTTTTTTCGCTGGGTCTTCACGCGGCTGAAATCAAGGGGGTGGTTCTCGATCCGCCTGGCAATCCGATACCCGGCGCGCAGGTGGCAGCGGTGAATGCTCTGGGCATCATCACGAGGCAAGTTACAGACGACCGCGGCATCTACGATCTCTACATTTCGCCACTTTACGAAAACGTGCAACTGCGGGCGGCAGCACCTGGGTATGCCACGGTCGTTTCTCCTCCGACGGCCGTGATCCGGCTGTCGCTGGCGCCCCGGATTGAGTCAGTGCGCGCGGCCACGTCGAATATCGATACGATTCCCGCGCAGCAGGGGACCGAGGTCAGCGTTGTCACCGGCGACGACCTTCGGAACCGCGACGAAGCTCAGGCAGTGGATCTGCTCCGAACGCTGCCCGGCATGGTGATTTCGCAGAGCGGGGCGCGCGGATCGACGGCGGACTTGTTTGTGCGGGGCGGCGACCCCGCTTATAATCTCGTACTGCTGGACGATGTTCCACTCAATGGCTTTTACGGTGGAGGGCTGTTCGATTTCGCCCACATTTCCGCCGATGCCGTAGAAGAAGCGCAGGTGGCGCGCGGGCCGCAATCCGCTGTCTACGGATCGTACGCACTCGGCAGCGTGGTGAACTTCGAGACGCGCTCGCCCGCGAACGGGCCGGCGCTGGATGTTCTTGCCGAAGGCGGAACGCACGACGAGAATCGGGACTCGCTCAGTGGCGAGACGATGTTTGCCAGAGGCTGGGGAGTGGCGGGCTCGTTTTCCAGTTTGCTCAGCAACGGACCGGTAACGAACAACGATTACCGCAACGACAACGGACTGCTGGCGCTCGACCACCGTTGGCGCACGAATAAGATCTCATTTTTTGGCGACTTCGACTCAAACAATGTGGGTGAGCCCGGGCCTTACGGTTCCAACCCGCTCGGTCTGTTCCCTGGTCTCAACAAAATCGCCCGCAGCAAGAACAACACGTCCAACTATGGCGTGCATTACAACGGCGATTTGACTGACAAATTACGACTGGACGTTATCGGCGGCGTTTACTGGAATAACAACCTGGAGACCTTCCCCACCGGGCCGGGTTCCAGCCCACTGTTCGATAAAGATCTCAATGCCAATGGCGAACTACGGGCTACCTACACGATCAGCAAGATGCTGACGATGACTGCCGGCGTTGTCGTCGATCGTGAAGAAACGCGAGACACGGTGGCGTTGAATGCGGCGGGCTCCGATTTCCTTTTGCGGCGCGATGCGATCAGCGAATACCTTGAAACCCGCATGACGATCCGGAAGCTATATATCAATCTGGGTCTGCGTGCCGAAACGTATATGACGCCACTCATTCCGGGGGACTTGACCGCAGTAATTCCACGTCCGGACTTTCCGGCGCAATCCGATACGGAAGTGTCTCCGCGGCTTTCGGGATCCTATCTGATACGCCCGACCACGCGGATTCATGCTTCCTATGGCACGGGAATCCGACCTCCGGGCGGTGCAGCGATTGTCTTTACCAATAACCCCGCACTGTTACCAGAGCACGTGCAGGGCTACGATGCCGGCATCGAAGAAACGCTTTTCGCCAGCAAACTTTCGCTTGACGCCACCTGGTTTCACAATCGCTACCGCGATCTTATTGTTAGTCTTGGCGGGCCGTACGGCGAGTTCTCACCGTACGCCACAGGCAATCTGGGCACAGCCCGAGCCGAGGGCATCGAGACATCGGCGCAACTTAGACCGACCCGATGGCTGTCACTGACGGCAGGTTATACCTGGCTGGAGTCCGATGTGTTGTCGCTCGAGGGCAGTACGGGGCTGGTCGCGCCCTATTTCTACCTCGGCGAACCGCTGCTGCGACGTCCAAAACAATCCGGCTCCTTCGTGGCGACGCTGCGACACGGGCGCGCGGATGTGAATCTGGTGGGCAGCTGGCGTGGACACACACTGGACGCGGAACCTAACCAAGGCGTGTCAGCAGGACTCTTTGTGAATCCGGGCTATCAGGATCTCGGAATCAACGTGAACTATCGCGTTCACGGTAAACTAACCGCGTATACCAATCTGCACAACGCTCTCGACCAGCGTTACGAAGAAATCTTCGGATATCCGGCACCGCTGCTGAATGTCGTGTTGGGCCTGAAGTGGAGTCTGGCGGGTTCACGCTAGGAAATATGGAACCGACGAAAACGTTCAACGAGCCCCGGCTGGCTATCAATCGCGTGTACACGCGGCGCGGCGACACGGGGCAGACGAGTTTGGTGGGAGGACAGCGGCGTCGAAAGGACGACCTGCGCATCGAAGCTTACGGGACCATTGACGAACTCAACAGCTTCGTCGGCCTGGCGCGCGAGTCCGCTATTGAACTGTCGGCAAGGGTTGGCGCGCTGGCGGTACTGGCTGAGATTCTGCGTCGAGTGCAGCATGAACTTTTCAATGCCGGCTCCGTTCTTGCCACTCTGCCGGAGGATCTGCATCCGCAGCAGCCCCGCATCACGTCCGCAGAATCCGCGCTGCTGGAACGCGAGATGGATCGGATGAACGACGAACTGGAGCCATTGCGGTCTTTCGTACTGCCGGGCGGATTGCGGTTGAACGCGGAACTGCATATATGCCGCACGATCTGCCGCCGCGCTGAGAGACTCTGCGTCACGCTGGCGGCGAACGAGACTGTGGACGGGGAAATTGTAACGTATCTCAACCGTCTGAGCGACGCTTTTTTTGTCTGGAGCCGCTGGGCCAGCCGGAAAGCAGGAGCGGCGGAGAATCTCTGGCAGCCGAATCAATCGGCTTCCGGGCTGCAGGGGAAAGACCCTCTGCCGCTACCATAAGAACAATCCGGACACGAAATGTATTGCGAACCAGGGCACCCGGTCCTTATACTGAGGTCGTAGCGTCCGGGCGTTAATTATCGGAAACTCGAATGGCGAACCGAATTCTCAGAGGACTTGCAGTGGTGGCCGGCACAGGTATCGCTATGGGATTTACCGCTGGACGATCACGTGCTCGCCCGGGCCGGGAGCGGGCGACACCCGACTCCGCACCCTCGTATTCTAAGACAAGTTTCTCCGAAACAGCACCGGATGAGTCTAACGAAGTGGAAGAATTCCTGAATATCGAGCCGCTTCTTGACCGTTTAGAACGGGTGGAAGCGCGCATTGAGTCGATCAGCCGGCCGGAAGAAAGGGCGGCGGCTGCCATTCCCGCCGATTCCGGAAACTACTTCTCATTGTTAGCGGATCTGGACCGCAGGGTGGAAGAGAATACCCGAGAACTGGAATTATTACGCGAGCGCGTGACAGAAGCTGAGCGCAGCGTCAATGCATCCGTAGCCGCGGTGCAATTGAAAGTGGAGGAAACCCGGGCGGAATTGCCAGACCTTGTGGAAAGGAATGTGTCTGCCCGTTTCGACGATCTGCGCAGCCGTTTCGCCGCAGAAACTGAACAATCCCATCAGCGTGTGCTGGCAAGTTTTGAAGAGGCAATCGGCGAAAAAATCTCGTTGCGAATCGGTGCCATAGAGAAGGCACTGGCGGATCAGGCAGGTTCCATAGAGTCATTGCGCGTTCGGGCGACCGAAACCGACAATAATCTTCAACGTCTGGTTATCGCGATCGAGAAACTGTGCGAGCGAGCGCAACTGATTGCTCCCGCTGCGGAACCGCAAGTCGCGCGGACGCCGATCCCGCGTTCCAATCCCTATGACATTGCCAGGCAGGCGTTCGAAACTCAGTTTGATGACGCGATGCGACGCGACCCGGTTAAGCCGGTGATCGTCCAGGAAGATCGCCCGAAGGAGCCGGGACCAGGTTCGGTCAAGGTTCTGGCGCCTGACGGGGAAGTACCCGCGCCCGCGTTTGCGGCGAAGGCGCCGAAGAAATCCCGCTTCTTATTTCGGAATTTGATCGTGGCAGGGTTCGGCTTGCTGGCGTCGCGTTTTTTGCGGTAGACGCGAGGTCGGCGGCTCGGACCTAGTCGTCGCTGGCGACGCCGGTGCCCGCGCTCATATTGACCCGGGTTCCGCCACTCAGATCATCGACGCCGCGAGCGGGGTTGTAGTAAAGAATCCGTCCGCAACTTTCGCAGGTCATGATAGTTTCGCCCTTCTTCAAATCCTGATAAAACTGAGGGCGCAGCACGATGTTGCAGCGTACGCAGCGCCCTGCCGCAGCCTCGCTGATTCCCACGCCGGCGCGGCCCTTGCGAATGCGCTCGTAGTTTGAGGCCACCGATGGCGTCATTTGCGTGACGATCGACGCCCGTTCGGCTTTCAGCGAATCAATCTCTTTTTGGTCGGTGGCGGTCCGCTCGCGCGCGGCTGCCTTTTCCGCGTCCACATGCTTCTTTTCCGTCGCCAGCGATACTTCGGCGGCTTTCACGGCCTTTTCAAGCGGCTCGGCGTCGGTCATCAATTCAAGAATGCGGTCTTCGGCCTTGCGTGTTTCCTGGCCAGCGAAATCGATCTCATGCTGGAATGCGCGGTATTGCTCATTGGTTTTCGCATCCATCATCTGCGATTTCAGCTTGGAGACCTTCTGCTCGTGCGCCTGGATCTCACCTTCAAGGCGTTTCCGGTCCTTTTGATTGGCCAGCAGAGCGGCCTTGTCGATTTCCAGACGACGCTGATGCGATTCGAGCTTCTTTTCGATCTCCGCGATATGTTTCGGCAGCGCGGCGATCTCTTTGGTCAGCGCGGCGACCCTGTCATCGAGAATCTGCAGACGGATGGCGTGCTGAATATCGGGAAGCATGAATTATCAGTAGTTTAACAAACCGGGCAGGTCACGCCTCACTGCGGCGAAACTTGCGGAACACGGCGTCGCGGGCTTCCGATAGCTCGGCGATGCCCAATGCCGATGCGGCCGCGTAGAACGTGAGCGCCCCAACGGGTACGCCGAATGCTATGTTCGCGATACCGGCAAGCCGAGCCGAAGCCAGGAAGGTGTGTGACGTAACCGTCACGGCGTAAACGATCGCGCCCATTACAGCCGCAGACAGCAAGATTTTTCCCAGGCTGAGCAAGAGCGCAGTTTCGAGGACGCCGCTGCCGATCCGCGACCGGATCAGCGCCGCAAGGGTAAGCGCATTGAACGTGGAGACCAGAGACAGAGAAAGCGCCAGGCCCGCATAACCCATTCCCGCGCCGTGAACCAGCGCTACCGCTGATACCGCGTTGATCACTACGGACGCCATGCTAACCAGCATAGGAGTGCGCGCGTCGCCCAGCGCATAAAAAGCCGGCGCCAGCAGTTTCACGGTCGCATAACCAGCCAGGCCCAGGGCGTAGAGCGACAGCGCCGTAGCAGTCTGATGCGTATCGAAGGCCAGAAAATGGCCATGCTGATACACAATTTCGATCATGCTCTCGCCCAACAAAAGCAGGCCGACCGAAGAAGGGATCGTCAACAGGAGCACTGTCACAATTGACCGGGCGAGCGTGTCGCGAAAGCCAGCGAGGTCACCTTCCGCGGCACTTTTGGAAATGCGCGGCAGCGTGGCCGAGGCAATCGACACGCCAAAGAGTCCCATGGGCAATTGCATGAAACGGAACGCGTACGAAAGCCAGCTCACTGGCCCGTTCAACGCATGGCCAGCCGCATCCCGCAGGCCCGCGGCAATGTTGGTATTCACCAGCAGATTGATTTGCATGGCGGCACCACCTAAAATAGCGGGCCCCATCAAGCGCAAGATCTGCCGGACGCCTTCGTGTCGGGGATTCCATTGGGGCCGCCACGCGAAGCCGGCCCGCCAAACTGCTGGAAGCTGAAATCCAAGCTGCGCCACACCGCCGAACAGGATTCCGTACGCCATCCCCTGCACGGGAGAGATGCTAAGTTTTGGCCCGAGCCAATACCCCAGCGCCAGCCCCGAAACGATCGAGCCGAGGTTGAACATGGCGGAAGAAAGCGCCGGTACGCCATACTGCCGGCAGGCGAAAAGGATGCCCTGCGCCTGCGCGGCCACGGCAACGAGCAGCAGAAGCGGAAACATGGTGCGCACCATTTGAGTGGCCAGTTCAAACTTTCCGGGGACGGCGTGAAACCCCGAAGCGAACGCCTCCACTAACTGCGGGCTGAACAGCATCCCCAGCGCGCAAAAGCTACCGACGATCGCGATCAGAAGCGTGCCGGTGATGTTGGAAAGTTCCCGTGCCTCGGCGCGCGACTTCGTGGTCAGGTATCGGGTAAAGGCAGGCACGAAAGCCGAAGAGAGCGCACCTTCGGCAAACAAATCGCGCGCGAGGTTCGCCACACGATAACCCACAGCATACGCGTCAAACGTGGCGCTGGCGCCAAATAGCCAGCTCAGCACGCTCTCGCGTACCAGACCGGTGAGCCGACTTGCCGCTACCGCGGCGGAGACGATACCGGCGGATCGAAAAAAGCCGTCGTGCGCACGCTTTGCCGCGTGGTCGGGAACCGGCTTCTGGCTCAAGCCTCGATCCTGCGAAGGTCGAGATCGTTGCGAACGGCGCGAGCCTGGTCAAGTGTGGCAAACTGCATTCCCGGCAATTTCGCCGACGCTGTTCCGGCGGCTACGCCCCAGCTAAGCGCCTGCTGAAACGGGTCGCCGTTTTCCATCGACCATAACAATGCTGCCGCCATGGCATCGCCGGCGCCGATGGGGGAAATTGCCTCTACGCGTGGGGGGATTGCTTCCCAGATTTCAGTGCCCGACGCCCCGATAGCACCGCGACTACCGAGCGACAAAACCACCGATCCCGCGCCCATGGTCTGGATGCGGCGCGCCGCCGCGATGGCGCTGGAACGCGTGAGCAGTATCGTGTTGAGCAGATGTTCCGCTTCCTGCTGATTGGGCGTGACAATCGTGGGCTCGGCCTCAATGCCACGGGAAAGCGCGTCGCCGTCGGTATCGAGAAGCGTACGGACGTTCTTTTTCTTAGCGCGGGTAATCAGGTGAGCGTAGAAATCGGCAGGTACGCCAGGCGGAAGGCTGCCGCACAGCATGAGCCATTTCGCGGAACCAAGATAAGCCTCCACGGTAGATTCCACGTTGGCCACTTCTTCGGCATCCAGACGTGGTCCGGCTTCATTCAACTTGACCGTCAGGCCGTGGCGATCCGTGATGGTCAGGTTCAGGCGAATGTCATTGCGGATCGGCACCGTGGCAACGGGGAAACCACAGTGGTCCATGAACTTCTCGAAACGGATGGCAGGTTCGCCTCCGGCTGGCAGAATAGCGAGGGTTTTGCCGCCGAAAGAGTGGATCACGCAGGAGGCGTTGATGCCTCTTCCGCCGGCGGAATCGTTAGTGGAGAGGATGTAAGCGCGATCGTCGAAAGCGAGCCGGTCAACGGCGATCGTCCGGTCGATCGCCGGGTTCATTGTGAGGGTGAGTATCAAGTCACTATCGTGGCATATTGTGCTGGAGGAACGCACGGGGAGGAGGGTGTTTTTGGGGCGTGTTGCGATGGTGTGGCCGCTGCGACAGCGCCGTACAACGAAGGCGTATCGATTGGGGCGGTGTAGACTGGGTTATTCGGGCTGTGGCGCAGCTTGGTAGCGCGCTTGCTTGGGGTGCAAGAGGTCGTGGGTTCGAATCCCGCCAGCCCGACCAATATTTTCAATCAGATGCGGGAGGTTGCCACGGCTCCCGAAAACCCACTGTAGATGATTTTGTAGATGTGATCGCCGCAGGCAGCCCCAAGCAGCTCGGACAAAGGTCCGCGCGCTTTCTCCCTCCTATCGAAAAGCTTGCAGCTACGTCGTGGCGGCGTCTCGCCGGGCTTCTTGATTCGATTTCACGGATTAGTCTTCAGCGGGATATACAGTTGTGAGTCTTGGTGTTTTTCGTTCGCCTGCTGCGCGTCTTGAAGCCGTCGTTCCGCGTGCTGGATGTCAAGAATGCATTCCGGCATCAGACCGCGCGCAAAGAAATCGCGCAACAGCCCAAGCTCAAAGGTATAGCCGATCATGCATCGTAGCCAGGCAAGCGACGAACCCAGATGTTTCGATACCAGGCGGGTCCGACATGCCCCTGCAACTGAAGGGGGAGTTCCGCCGCGTGCGGAGTGTACACCGCGATCGGCTCGTGCGCCGTTGATCCGAGAAACTGCGCCCGGTTGTGCACGATCACACCGTTGAAGAATAAGGTGAGAAACGCCGGTTTGACCAGCTTCTCTCCCTCGAACCTGGGCGCTTCGAAAACAAAGTCATAAGTATTCCACTGTCCTTCCGGCAAACAGGGGTTGACCATCGGTGGGTATACTCCGTAGATGGCGCCCACGCCGCCATCCGCGTAGGTGGGGTTGTTAAAGCCCGAGAGTATCTGCACCTCGTAGCGTCCCATGAAAACGATACCGCTGTTGCCGCGCTGCTGTCCGACGCGTGTAGGATCGTCCACCGGCGGCGTTGTCCACTCGACATGGAGTTGAATATCGCCGAAGCTTTCTTTGGTGGCAATGCCGCCGCGCATCTCGGCGTGGCCGTCTGTGATCTTCCATTGGGGTTCGGTGGAAGGAGCAGCGCCGCCACGTCCGCCGCCGACAGCATTCCACTTCGAGAGATCCTTGCCGTCGAACAACACAATTGCATCGGATGGCGCCGACATCGTGGAAATCGGCTGGCCGGGTGTCACCTTTCGCGGCTGCGGCCTCGTGTGGTCGTGAACCAGCCACTTCTGCCCAGGCAGCGGGTCGCCAACCGGACTACCATCAAACGGGCCTCGTCCCGGCGGGTACTGTTGGCCTGTTCCTCCAGTTGGTACCTGCTGGGCGTCGGCGCGTGCCGCAACCGACGCTGCTACGGCATAGACTGGCAGATAACCGATAACTTGTCTGGCGAACGATCTCCGATTTACCATGGGCGTCCTCCCGGCGTTTCGATACGGGGCTCTTGCGTAAGAGAGCTGCGAGTCTGGCCCGTTCGCAACTCTCTTACTTCCTACTGAAACAGTACAGGCGCGAAGTCGCTCAGGAACTTCCTCCAGATAAACCAGTAGTGAATGCCAGTCATCTCGTGATAGGAGGTAGTGAAACCTTCTTTCTTAACCTCATCGGCCAGTGCGACCGTCCCCGCGTGAGCCATGTCGGCGTCGCCTGCGCCGAGCCAATAATACTTTACGCCGCTCGCCTTCAACGCGGCCAGCTGCTTCTGGAACGTCTCGTCAATTCGTCCGCCGCCGCTGAAAACGCCAATATATCCGAAGACGCCGGGATTGTTGTTGGTTGCCGCGATGGTATGGCCTGCACCCATCGAAAGACCCGCGACTGCCCGGCTGTTCTTGTTAGCTACCACGCGGTAACTATGCTCGATAAATGGGATGATCTCTTTCACCAGGCTCTGCGGGTATGACCCTTCATAAGGTTGCGCTCCTCTGCCGCCCGCCGCGCCACCTGACGCTCCCGCGGGACCTCTGCCGCCGCCTGCCTGTCCGGGCGGCGGAGGCGCGGTTACGGAAGTCGTTGCAGGTGTGGGCCCGAAGCCATAACCCTGCGAAACCGTCTGAGTAGCGTTGCCGTTCGGCATCACCACAATCATCGGCTTAATCTTACCCGCAGCCAGCAGGTTGTCCATAATGATATTGGCGCGGCCCATGGTGTCCCACGCATCTTCATCGCCGCCGCCACCGTGCAGCAGATACAGGACCGGATACTTGGCCGTGCTGGTGTGATAGCCGGGCGGCGTATAGACCAGCATTCGGCGCGATTTCTCCTTAAGAATCTCGGACGAATACCAAATCGATTCTACCTGACCGTGCGGAACATCCTTGAAGTCCCACATGTCCGACCCTGGACCGGAGATCATGAGCAGGTTTTCGTACCGGTTACCGTCGCGCTGCGTCTCTGCATTGCCGGGGTCGAGGACTTTGACTCCATCCACGGTGAACGAATATCCCCACAACTGCTCGCTCAGCGGGCCGACCGTCACCGACCAGATTCCCTTATCGTCTTTTTTCAAGGGAACATTTGTTCCGTTTTCCCAGTGTCCGGTGAGGTTTACTTCGCTGGCCTTGGGTGCGAGTAGCCGGAACGTGACCCGCTTGTCCGGCATAATTTCCGGAGAGACCACGCGCGGTGCCGCGGCGCCCCTGCCACCGCTGGCCGCAACAGCGTTTTGACCGAACGCCGCCGATGTGAACAGAAGCGATACTATCGCGGCTCCCATCCATGTAAGCTTCAACCTTTTCATAGCGAATTCTCCTTGCCTCCCGACGGAAATGCTCTGCAGGGCATTCCTGCGCCGGTTACATCATCAGATCACGACACTTCCCAATAGACCGAATACCGGCGATCCAACATCTTGTTGAGCGGCTTGAGAGTTACATCCCGCTTCTGGCCTGTGGTGCGAAACGTCTGCGGCTTATCCGCAGGCTTGATCCAGGATGCAGGATCTGGACTGGCCGCATGCAGCGGGACAACAATCGCCTCCAGTAGCGGACGATTAGGATTGCCAGCGGGCCCGTCGGGCCTTCTTACAGCGGGACCCTGCTGGCCGATGATCATCTGTTCAGTAAGTCCTTCGTCACCCAGGTCTCCCGCCAGCACCAGCGGGCCGTAGAGGAACGCCTGCATGTTCGGATCGTCGGGCATGGCTTCGACCGTAAGACGCATCGGCATTTCCAGGTCAATGCGGTCGCCGGTCTTCCAGGTGCGGTCGAGAGTCAGATAACTTCCCGGCTCCGCGGTCGCTTCAAGCGCTCGTCCGTTCAGCTTCACTCGCGCCGAACTGGTCCAGGAAGGAATACGCAGGCGAAACGCGGTCTGCACTGGCTTGTCCGCCGTAACGGTTAGGCTGCTGGTATGGTCGTCGGGAAAGTTCGTCTCCTGACGTAGTTTCAATCCCTTTTCACGCCAGTCCAGATCGGAGGGTATATAGAGGTTGACGAAGAGTCCGCGTTCATCATGCCAGTAGATGCTGTCGTTCAGCTTGGCATATTCCTCCACGCCTGTCCCGGTGCAGCACCAGAAAGCCTTGTCTTCGGAATTGAACGTCTTCCAGGCGCCTGGAGTCAGCGACGAATAATACTGCGTATAACCCTTATCGAGCCGGATCGTGCCAATGCGCTCGTTGAGCAGCGTTCGCTCGAAATAATCGAAATACTTCGGATCGGGATTCCAGCTATACAGGTGCCGCGTGAGCTTCATCAGGTTGTAAGAGCAGCAGCATTCTTCGGTTGAAGTGCTGCGCTTCAGCTCAGCCGCAAGTCGCCGCGGCTCGGCCTGCCAGAGTTCGCCATTGCTGGTGCCGCCCGTCACGTAACTGCGGGCCGATGAAACTTCCATCAGGAAGTAATCCGCAACGTCGTGGAATCGCAGGTCACCGGAGATCTCATAGCGCCGCGCTGCGGCAATGACCTGCGGAACGTGCGTATTCACGTGCAGCCCGCGAAGTTCGTCGCGGCGCAGCGCCAGAGGATTCACGAAACGCTTCTTCGTAAAGCGGTCGCCGGCCTTCGCATACCGGTCGTTATTAGTGATCGCGGCGAGGTTGTAAAGCGATTCGGCGATGCCGCCGAACTCCTCGTTCAGGATCTCCTGCATGTGTTCTTCGGTCTTCGAAGCGGACCACCTGTCGGCCCAGTCGCCCATGCCCTTCGCGACCTCGAGCGCCTGCGCGTTGCCCGCCAGCGTATGCATGTCGAGCATCCCCGCGAAGATCTTGTGGATCGTATAAAACGGCGCCCACGGCATCTGGGGCTGGCCCGGCTGCGGCGGCCCGGCCGGGCGCGGCTTGCCGCTCAGCGTGTCGAGCCGGTCGAATAACTCAGTAGGGAATGCGCTAAGATAGCCGCCACCCAGTTTCTGCTGCACCTTCGCCAGCTCCGCGACCATGTAATCGGCCTTGGCCTTCGCTTCTTTGTCGCCCGTGGAAGCATACAGGTTGGCGCTGGCGGAAAGGAAATGTCCGGTGAAATGGCCGCGCAATTCGGTGCCATGCTTCCCGTCGGCCGGCGCCTCCCAACCGCCCAGAGGCTCCGCGCCCTTCACGTCGAGACCGGCGTTCTGGCGGAAGTTGTAGAGCAGACGGTCGGCAGCGAGGCGGCTCATATAACCACGATTTGCGTCTTCGGCTGCCTTGAAGACTCCGCCGGTGACCCGAACCTGGGACATCGGAAACGGCTTGACCTTCAGCGCCACATCGCGCCGCGTGAATTCAATAGGCGCTGCGAAGGGCTGCACCTCGGGCGGCGGACCACCCGGGCGTGTCGGCGTTACAGCGGTCGGATTCGGTGGCGCGGCTGGCTGCTGAGCTGCCAGCGTAGCAGCTGCGCCCATGCCTGCCATCGCTCCTGCAAACGAACGGCGGGTCGGTCTGGAAGTGCTCTTGTTCTTCATGCGAATGTCCTCTAAATCCGTTCGCAACTTCGACCGCGATCTATTGCCGGATACCATTCGGTCTGAACTCGCCACCCTTCACCAGTACATCCAGCAGTTCCCTGGTTCTCGCAGGGCAGGCTCGTCCCTTCATCGGCGTCAGGTTATCATGTTCGGATTCGATCATCGGTAGTGGCTCCACCGGCGCGCGAATTTGGTTCAGCGCGGTCCACACGCCCGCCGGCGGTGAGATAGTGTCGATGAACCCCATGCCCGCCATCACCGGCGCCTGAATGTGCGAAGCGAAGTTGACGGTGTCGAAGTAAAGCGCCGTCGTCGCCACATCAGGGTTGGTCGTCGCCCAGTTCGGATAGCCTGCTTTGCGGCCGTGAAGATCTCCATTGCTGTCCGCTCCGGCGGGGACGCACACCAGCACCGACGTGATCTTCTCCGGGCGCAGTCCCGCCAGCATCAGGCTTTGCTGGCCACCCATGCTGCCGCCGGTCAGTACGATCGTCTTTCCGTCCCAGTCGGATCTGGTCAGCAGGTAATCGAGAGCGCGCGAATCGCGCAGATACATGTTCAGAAAATACGATTTCTCGCGGTCCGTGTTGCCCACCGCCTGGTATCCCTTCGGGACATCGCCGGCAGGATCGGAAGGCAGCTTGTCGTGCGAATCGACGTTGATCATGAGCCAACCTTCGGCGGCGCGCTGCGCGGCGGCGCGCGCGTTCAACGCATAAATGCCCGCGTACTGCAGTTGAATCACGGCGGGAAATTTGCCTTCCTTTGCGGGCTTCGCCACATACCCGTGCGTTTTCGATCCCAGTGCATCGAGGACGAACATGTTCAGTTCCACTCCCGCCACATCGGTCGGCACCGGCGTCAGCACTGGATTGATCGGGATCTTCGCCTGCTCGGCCAGTTTCTGATTCCAGAAAGCGTCGAAGTCGGCCGGGCGCGGCGTCGAAAGCCCGAGCTTGGTTGGCGCTACCGCGGCCCCCACGGCATAGAGGCCGTTGTTGCGCCCCGTGTTTCCACCCAGATAACCTGTCGTCGGGTCCACTGGTGCTGGCGCGACTGCACCCGCCGGGAGCGCTTCGATGACGAGATTCGCATACGGTTCTACCGCAACGTAGATCATCTCAGGCTGGTCCGCTGTGATCTCGATCTTCGCCTGTCCCGAAGACAGATCCAGCTTACCTTCTTTGAGGACTACGGCATTATTACGACGCACCGTCCACTTGTAGCTGTAAGTTGGCTTATCCGGACCCGGCGTCACGGTCCAGCCCACCGTTTCATCCACGTCGTAAATCCCGCCGGCATGATAAGGCACAAATGTCAGCTGCTGCTGTATCTGCGGCCGTTGCGGAGGCGGTCCTCCTTGTGCAAATGCGGTCGCGGCCGCGAGTAAAACGGCGAATATCAAACGTGGACCCGGTCGAGTCATGACAATCTCCAATTCAGTTCTTCTCATTTGCGAACTTCACCGACGCTCACCACCAAACCTTTTACCGGTTGATCGTCGGCGTCGAGAAACCGCGCGCAAAAATCGGTGGCGCCGCCGCCATTGATGATCGCGGCCCGCACCACGTTCGGCCCCTTCTTCAGGGTGAGGCGTTTCGACACTCCGTCGTCGATCACCGTCTGACGGTCTCCATAGATCCCAATGACTTCCTCGCCGTTGACCCACCAAACCGACGCCGCGTTCGAGCCGATGGCCAGCCGCAAGCCGCTCATCTCCTTCGGACCGCTGACCGTGGTGACGGCCCAGAACAACACGTCGGATGTCTTCTTGCCATGCGATTCCGCAAAGCGATAGAGGTTGATGTTGTAGTCCTTTGTATCCACGGCATGCCAGTTGAGTTCCTCGCCGTTGACCGTCACCTTGTCGCCATCGTGAGGCACGGCAGTGAATTGTCCCGGGAAATACTCTTTCTTGACAGTTGTCTGGACGATGCTGTCGGTGAGTCCATTGGCCGCGATCGGCTCCAGCAGAAGCCAGCGCTGAATGAAGCCATCGGCGCCCGTCGTCTTTTCCGGTGTGACTGGTTTGGTCAGTACGACAGGCGGCGCCTGGGCCGCCGCGCTTAGCAACGCGGCAATGGTGAGGAGACCGAGCGCCGGTATACGGTATTTCGGAAAAAGATTCATGGAGGGTTCCTTGGTAACTACGGCGTCTTCAGCAGCCACCGTTGCTTCTGGCTGGCGGGGTCGTATTTTGACAGCGTGGCGAAACTGCTGCCAACCGCCGAAAGTGCCACGGCTTCTTTGGAATTCGGGATGGCCTTTGGCATAATGCGCCAGGAGCCATCGGCCAGTTCATCGAACCGCCAAAGTTGCTCTGGTGCGTTCGTGAAACCGGGCAGAACTACCAGTTCCGCGCCTTCGGTAGCAGCAAGCGTTCTTTCCGTGCCCGCAATCGAGATCCTGAAATACGGTGAACCAGGATAGCCTCCGGCGTTAGCAACCGGGTTAATCGCCCACTTCTGCTGTGCCTGACTCAGGTAAATGGCCATCCGGGGATCCACCTTACCGCTGGGCCAGTTCGCCGAGACCTGCGCGGCATCCTGCGGCGGAATAACGCCGCCCTGTCCCGCGAACAGTCCTCGCCCGCCCCCAGGTGCACCGGCAGCGCCTCCGGATGTGCCTCGGCCACCGCCGGCACCAATACCAGCCGGAATGCCACCGCCAAAACCCGATGCTCCCCGCCCACCACCAAAACCCCCGGAGCCACCACGGCCACCCGGTCCTCTGCCTCCGCCGCCGCCTCGGCCAACCCGTCCACCAACGGGCATTCCCTCAACAGCGAGCTCAAGCGCAGTCCCCGTGCGCGCCGATTCCAGTTCATACGTTCCTGCCTTCAGATTTTCGCCGGCAACGGGCCAACCATCTCTCCAGAGCAATGGACGAATATCGAGCACGCTGGCGCCGCCCTTGTCGAGGTCGGCTTCATAATGCAGCGAGAATTTCTGCACACCCTGGCCCAGATCGAGGAGTCCGAAATGGCCGGGTCCAATCTGCGTGGCCCGCGAGCCAATCAGGAGCTTGCCGCCGCCCTGAATCATGTCCACGCCCTCGCCGTCGATGAAGGGGCCTGTCACCTTCTTCGCCCGGCCCATGCGGATGTTGTAGCCGGAGTCCGTTCCACGGCAGCAACTGCCATGTGTGGCCAGCAGGTAATACCAGCCATCGTGAAAGATCATGTCGGACGCTTCGCAGTTCACCGCGAGGTTGCGGGGTACATCGCCCGGATGAAGCCGCTTGCCTGTTTTCGGATCGAGTTCCACCAGCCGGATATAGCCGAAATAAGAGCCGTAAACCAACCAGAGCTTGCCGTCGTTTGGATCGAGAAACACACCCGGATCGATTGCATTGGAATCTTCAACGCCGTCGGACGACGCAACCACGCCGCCCTCTTCCCACTTGTAATCGGGCGAATCCGGATCGAGCGACTTGCTCCAGATCATGTTGACTGCGGCTTTGGGCTGCGCCCCGATGTTCGCCGCGACGTACACGTAGTAGCGGTCGCCAATGTGAATCACGTCGGGCGCAAGGCCGCGGCGCGGCAGCGTCGTGCCTGCGCGCCACGTCCAGCCATCGTCGGAAACGAGCGAACTGCCGCCCGTGCCGTAGGTATAGTATTTGCCGTTGCACAACACGACGGTCGAAGGGTCGTGGATCCCTGACTGGCCGTCCAGCCCGAGGGCAAGGGATGCCACCGTGAGCGCTGTTACCACAACTGGAATGGAATATTTCATAAGGCTTATTTGTTGCGTTGTCGCTCCCCGCGCGCACTCATTTGCAACTCGCGGTGGCGCAGAGGTTCTTGCTGAAAAACGGCATCACGTGGTTCTGGAACCGGACGGAGACTGCGCTGGTGTGAGTACCTGGGTAGACTTCGAAAATGTTGGCCACGCCATAGCTGTCGAGAATTTCGTGCAGCTTCGCCGCCCCCGCGCGCAGACTGTCCTGATCGCCCACATCGATCGCAATCCCCCGGTACTGCCTGAGGTTGCCGATATACTGATCGACAAACGCCAGCGGCGCATTGGCTGCCCACTTGGCGATCACGTCCTGATCCACTTTTCCGTCCTTCGACGGCAGATCCAGATAGAGCGGGGGGTTCTTCGGGTTCGGTGACCAGGCCGCGGCAGAAGCCAGTTGCGCGCGCAGGCCAAACGAAAGACTGGCGGAATCGGCCGGCGTCTTGACGGCCGCCAGCGCTTTCTCCGTCTCTGCATTCGCGGGACCGGCCGGACGCGCGCTCATGCAGCACGGGCTCATGATGTAAAGACTGCCAAAAACATCCGGATACTTCATGCCGATGCGGCTCGCGCCATAACCACCCATGGAGTGCCCAACCAGGCCGCGGCTCGTACGCCGGGGAATGGTGCGGTAATGCGTGTCGATCCACGCCACCACATCATGCGCAACGAACTTCTCAAAATCGCCGGTTGTCACGGAACTTGAATACATCGATCCGTTGTGGACCGTCTTCGAATCGGGCAGGACCACGATCATGTCTGCAGCGCCCTGCGCGAAAGCGCCTTCAATCGTTTGCGGCACGTGGATTTCTTTCGTCCATTGCTCAGCTCCGATCGAATAGCCGTGCAGCGCATAGACCACTGGATAACGCCGGTTCTTCTCCGTCGCATAGCTGGACGGCATGAATACGATCACTTCCCGGTCCACATCGTCGCCTTCGAGATTTCCTTCGAGCGCAGTGCCATGCACTCTTATGTGCTCCACTGCTACCGGCTTCGCGCCAGGTACGACTGGAGGCACCTCGGTGGCAACCTGAGCATAAGCTGCCAGCGTGAGTCCGAGCGCGATCCCGAACACTCGGAGCAGGTTAAAGTTGCTGGTTTTCCTATTGGTTTTCATGGGTGTTTGCGGTACGTCGGTTTTGCCATCCGCCTTGACCCGGAGTGAACCTTTTCCAATGGCCAAAGCAACTGCGATGTTATATCAATCCCCTTTATAATGCAAGCGCTTGCATTGTTTGGTCGAACCAAAGTAGAATGTCGCTACCGATGTCTTCACAGATGATATGCTCATTACCGGCAAGTTGCCGTATTTTGAGCTTGCAGGGACCTTGGCGGTCGCTAAATCCCGATAGAAGAGCCTTTACGGACGTGACGCGCCAACAGCGATCTATTTTATGAAGGCTACCTGCGTACTGCCCGTCAGTCTCCTCCTGACCTCCTGGGCCCGGACTCCTCCGCCACCTCCTTCGGCCAGTGTCGATACCTCCGTCGGGAGAATTGTTCGTCTGGATCCAGCCTTCGACTCCCTCGTACCAGCAGGCGCCCGGCTTGAAAAACTGGCCACAGGCTTCACTTTTACTGAAGGCCCGCTATGGAGGCCGGAAGGCCTCCTCTGGTTCAGTGATGTGCCCGGCAACCTGGTCCGCTCCGTTTCTGCCACCGGCGACGTGAAGGTGCTCATTCAGAACGCAGGTGGCAATATCAGCGCGCCTCCAGGGGCGTTCATCGGACCTAACGGCATGATCGCCGACAAAGATGGCAATGTGCTTCTTTGCCAGCATGGCAACCGGCGGATTGTCCGGGTTGGAAAGGATCTGACGATGACACCCTACCTGGAACGGTTTGAAGGAAAACGTTTCAATAGCCCCAATGATCTGGTCTACCGCTCAGACGGAGCGCTCTATTTCACTGATCCGCCCTATGGCCTGACGAAGCAGGATGACGATCCGGCCAAAGAGCTGAGCTTCAATGGCGTGTTCCTGTATTCCGCAGGCAAACTGAAAGCCATAATCAAAGACCTCAACCGGCCGAACGGAATCGCGCTGTCTCCTGACGAGAAGACTCTCTATGTTGCCGATTCCGACGAGAAAAAACGGTCCTGGAGGCGCTACGATATCGCCGCCGACGGTACGGTGTCGAATGGGCGCATGTTCTACGATCTTGCCGACTCGAAAGAGCAGGGCATTCCGGACGGAATCAAAGTGGACTCGCAGGGTAATGTCTACGCTGCGGGCCCTGGCGGCATTTGGGTGTTTTCGCCCGATGGCCGACATATTGGCACACTTCAACTCCCAGAGACCGCAGCCAACTGCGGTTGGGGTGATGACGGCAAGACTTTATACATCACAGCGAGCACCAGCGTCTACCGCATCAGACTCTCGGTGCCAGGCACCAGGCCTCTGTTTCAGACGTACCAATAAAGCCATAGGGAGAAACCATGCAACGACGTTCCTGTTTCACTGCCATGTTCGCCATCTTCGCCGGCACGAAGGCTGTCTTCGCTCAGCCCGCGCCGAAGAACCCGATTGTGTTGTATTGCGATCTGTCTGTAGACTCTGCCCACGAAAAGCAGATGCTGGACAACTTCCATAACATCTTTAAACCAGCCGCGGTAAAGTTTGCAGGCTACATCGACGTCAAGCTCCTGAAGTTGCGGACGGTCTACACGGGCTCTGCTCCGCCGAACGTGAATTACCGCTTTCAGTTGACGTATGAAAGTGAAGAACTTCGCCAGAAGTGGATCAAATCTGACGTACACCAGAAGGTGTGGCCTACGGTGGAAAACACGCTGGCGTCGAAAGACTACGCAACTCTTCTCTTCGACTCGAAATAGAAATAACACCGGGGATGCGCAAAGGAGAAAACGATGAAACGTTATCAGGCAGCGCTTGTGTTGGGGTTAGGATTCATGACGTTCCTGCCAATGGTGGCGCGTGAGCCGCTGGCAGCTCGCATCGCCCACAGCGATCCCGCCAGGTACAGGCCCAGTCCGGCGGTACACGGAGGAGCCGGCACCCTCAATTTCACGGCGTTGTTTGACGCCCATACACTGGAGCCGAACCTCCAGTTCCTCCACCGCGGCGTGATTCAGCCCAAATGCGGAATCGGAGCCCACTTTCACAATCAGTGTGAAGAGATGTTCGTCATTCTCGACGGCGAAGCCGAGTTCACCATCGATGGCCATACATCGTTAATTAGGGGGCCAGCCGGCGCACCCTGCCGCTTGGGGCATTCGCACGCCATCTATAACGCGACGGACAAGCCGGTCCAATGGCTGAACATCAACGTCTCGATGGTCAAGGACCAGTACGATAACTTTGATCTGGGCGACCCCAGGGTAGGCGTTCAGCTCGACGCCGTTCCGCAATTTATCAGTATGCGACTCGACCGCGCTCTGCTCAGACCCGTCGAGGCGATGAACGGCGGAAAGGGAACAGCGCAGTACCGGCGCGTGTTCGATCCCACTATCTTTTCCACTTCCTGGGCCTATGTTGACCATCTCGTCCTGCCTCCCGGAGGTTCAGTCGGTCCGCACATGCACCGCGAAGTCGCGGAGTTTTATTACGTGATGAAAGGTTCCGGTACGGCAACAATCGGAGGCGGACGCGGTGGCGCGGAGACAGCCCCAATCAAAGAAGGCGACGCTGTGCCCGTCCAGCTGAGCGATGTCCACTCTTTTGAAAACACGGGCACGGAGCCTCTCGAATTCCTCATCGTGGGCGTGGCCCGCGACCTCAGTAAGCACGTCGACAGCATCAACGTGGGTGCCGGGCGTGGTGGGCGTGGCGGTCCTGGCGGTAATTAGTAATCTGTTCGGCCGCGTGGCGAGTACTTAAAATTTACTTTTTGTGGAGTCACTAATAATGCGTCTGATGACTATTCTTTTCGTTTTGCTTTCACTTACCCTGCCGGTGATGGGCCAAAGAGGCCCGGCTTCCCCGTATTATGAGGACACCAACAACGTGCCGGCTTCTCCGGAAATACATGCGGACCGCACGGTCACTTTCCGCCTGTTTGCTCCGAAAGCCTCTGAAGTAGTGCTGATGGGTTCTCCTGGGATTCTGGAGTTCATCAAGGAACCCAAGCCGCTTCAGAAAGATAATAAGGGCGTCTGGAGCCTCACTATAGGCCCTGTGCCGCCCGGCTTCTACACCTACGGCTTCGCCATTGATGGCGGACTTCGAATGCCGGACCCCTCCAATCCAAATCTGGAATTGCGCCGGTGGGGTGATACCAGCTCATTCATTGTGCCCGGGAACGAGAAGGCTGTTTTCGAAGAACGTCCCGTTCCGCACGGCACGGTTCACGTCGATTTCTACGATTCCAAAAATCTCGGAACGCCCCGCATGTTCTACGTGTATACGCCACCTGGATACGAAACTGGCAAGCAGAAGTACCCGGTGTTGTACCTGTTGCACGGTAACGGTCAGATTGAAGCGTCCTGGACCTGGACCGGTCGGGCAAACGTGATTCTCGACAACCTTATTGCCGATGGCAAAGCGAAACCTATGGTGATCGTCATGCCCTATGGCCATATTCCCCGCGAGATCAAACCGATTCCCCCCGTCCCCGCCAGTCCTTCCGATTCGATGGCGATCGAGAAAGAGCTTCTTACCGAAATAAAGCCAGCCGTCGAAAGCAAATACCGCGTTCTCACAGATCGTAATCACCGCGCGATCGGCGGGCTTTCCATGGGAGCCAGCCAGTCGATGTCGATCGGCCTCCATAACCTGGATAAATTCGCGTTCATTGCCGCTTTCAGTGGTGCCGGCAACAGGACGGAGTGGGACAAGGCCGACCCTGCCATGCTGAATAAAATGCTGAAGGTTCTCTGGATCGGATGCGGCACGGAAGATCCGGGCTACGCCGGCGTGAAAGGCATGGACGACTTCCTCACCCAGAAAAATGTCAAGCACACGTTCAACCAGTCCGGCGGCGGGCATAGCTGGCCCAACTGGCAGCAGTACCTTGCAAAGTACGCCCCGTTGCTTTTCCGCGATTAGGGCAATTTGCATGGAAACAGGAGAGCAGGCATGACGATCCGAATACGTACCGTTCTTCTCGGCGCGGTCTTAATGGCGCTGGTATGCCTCGGCTATGCGGCAGATAGCGGAGGGACGCCGCTGCTGCCGGCGAACGCATCCTCCTCGTTCAAACTCGGCGCCAGCGCGGGCCCGTTTGCCCGGATGTCTACCGTGCCGGTCACTGGCCAGCCGTTCCCCGGCGCGCTGCATATTGACGTGACTATAAAACCCCAGCGCGCCGCAGATGTGCAGCTCACTGCTCCGGTGGACGCTTCCATGGCCAGCGGCGACGTCCTGCTGCTCTCGCTCTGGATGCGCTCGGCAACCACCGGCGACGCGACGCTCGATGCTGGCTTCCGCGCCATACCGACTGCAGCAGGAACACTCGGAGCCGGGCGTGGACCCGGTGCTCCGGCGCGGCCTGCAACGGCGGGAGCACCAGGTGCGTCTGGTCCGTTTGGTGCGTCGGGAACCGGAAGAGGCCGCGGACCGGGAGGCTTCCTCGCTCAGCCCGTGCTGAACGCTGCCGCCCAGGCTGGAACTACATGGAAACGCATTCAGTTCCCCTTTGCCTTAACGCGTGCCTACAACAAAGGAGACGTCGAAATCTACTTTACCTTGGGACTGCGTCAGCAGACCGTCGAGATCGGCGGCATCGAACTGGTGGATTTCGGTACCACCAAAAAGGTCGCTGAATTACCGTTCACTAAATTGGGCTACCCCGGAAGTGAACCCAACGCCCGCTGGCGCAAGACTGCGGAAGCGCAGATCGAAAAGATCCGCAAAAGCGATCTTACGGTGCTGGTAAAAGACAAGAATGGCAAGCCGGTTCGGGGTGCGGAAGTGTCCGTTCGAATGCAAAAACATGCCTTCCCCTTTGGCACCGCGGTGAGCGGAGCCGCGTTCTCAGGCGTTCGTATCACGCCGGAAAACCTGGCGATCTATAAGCAGCACATTCCTCAGCTGTTTAATTTCTCGGTGATGGAAAACGAGACCAAGTGGCCGCAGTGGGCGAATGAAGCCTCTCGCCCAGCGACCATCACCACCATTGACTGGCTTCGCGAAAACGGCCTCCAGGTTCGCGGCCACAATCTGGTATGGCCCTCCTGGAACAACACCAACGTGAAAGCCGCACAGGACGCCCGGAACGATCCCGCTGCCCTCGCAAAAGTCATCCTCGACCATATCGCCGAAACCACTGCGGCTCTCAGTGGGCGCGTCGTGAACTGGGACGTGCTCAACGAGCCTTTCACCAATCACGATTTCATGGATATCCTCGGACGCCACGCCATGGTCGACTGGTTCAATGCTGCGCGTGCCGGCGATCCGAAAGCCAGACTCTACGTCAACGACTTCAGTATTCTCTCCGGCGAAGACAAGGCTCACCAGGACGATTACGCGGCCACTATCCAGTACCTGATCGGTCAGGGTGCGCCGCTCGATGGCATCGGCCTGCAAAGCCACTTTCCCGCGCGCGTCACGCCGATCGAAGAGGTCCTGAAACGCCTCGACCGTTTCGCGGCCTTCGGCAAGGATCTCGAGATCACCGAATTCGATATCGACACAGCCGATGAAGCCACTCAGGCTGATTACACCCGCGACTTCATGACCGTAGCGTTCAGCAATCCTTCGGTAAAGGCGTTTGTCATGTGGGGTTTTTGGGAAGGCGCTCACTGGAGACCGAATGGAGCCATGTTTCGGCGCGACTGGTCCCTTAAGCCAAACGGCGAGGTTTACAAGGATCTGGTATTCAAACAATGGTGGACGAATGCTGATGGCAAGACCGGGGCACAGGGGACGTACCGGACCCGTGGCTTCCTGGGCGACTACGAAGTCAACGTAAAGGCGGGTGCCAGCTCCAAAACACAACACGTGAGTCTTGCCAGAGAAGGCGCCACAGTCGAATGCGTGCTGGATTGAGCCGATTTCAGACAGGTGCCGTATGACGGCTGTTCACGCTGAAATTATTAGCGAAGGCTTTTAGCTGGTATCAGAACACGTCGAAAACTCGCCGAAGGCCAGGTTCCCTCCGCCCGCGCCCGAGTATCTCGTCAATTCAGGAGCTTTCGGGCCCTGACGCATTCTGGGCCGTTAAGTTTTGCAGGCGTCGAAACGACTGCGGAACGGGTTGCCGAGTCACGCCGCCCTGGTGCGATAAACTGAGGCGGCGATGAGTTTGCAAGCTGTTGCAGAAAGAGCCCGGGTCTCTACCGCCACGGTTTCACGCGTCCTCAATGGAGTGGATACCGTGAAGAGCTCCACGCGTGCACGCGTCATGAAAGCTGTTGCGGACCTGAAATATCACCCAAATCTCCATGCCCGCAGCCTCGCCGGCGCTACGAGTAAGACGATTGGCGTGATCGTTTCCAATCTCGACAACCCGTTTTTTCTCGACGTCTACCGCGCAGTGGAGAGCGATTGCCACGCCAGTGGTTATGAAGTGGTCGTAGCGAATACTCTGTACCGGCCTGAACAACTCGCTGCGAGTGTCCGCATGATGATCGGCAGGCGTGTTGCCGGACTGGCGCTTATTGTTTCGGAAGTGGATGACCTCCTCATTGACGAACTGACTCTGGGCGACATGCCTGTCGTGCTCTATGACGTGGGCAAGGCCGGTGGGCATGTAACAAAGGTCAGAGTCGATTACCGGAGAGGTGTGGAGCGCGTGGTGGACTATCTAACCTCGCTGGGCCATACTGACCTGGGTTTAATCTCCCATCACGCGGCATTGGGTCCCCTCCTGGACCGGTGCAGCGCTGTGCTCGACAGCGCTCGGGCAGCCAACTCCATCACCACCGTCCGGCAGGCCTCGAATGATGACAGCCTGCACGGTGGAGGACGTGCCGCCGCCGAACTTCTTTCCACAGGCCGGCCGCCATCGGCGATTATTTGCGTCAACGACATCATGGCCGTGGGCGCTCTGCTCGAAATCAGGGAGCGCGGCCTCCAGGTTCCCCGCGACATCTCCGTCACGGGTTTCGACGACATCGAACTGGCCAAGTACTGCTATCCGTCTCTGACGACCGTGCACATCCCGCGGGATGAGATCGGGCACATGGTATTTCGGACTCTTGCCCATGGCGACAGGGCAAAGGAGTTGGTCGGCCGGGAATTCGCAATCACGCCGGAACTGGTCGTGCGCGACTCGACGGGCCCCGCGCGCCCGTTTTCGTAAATCCCTGGCCCGTGCGACCGATGGATATCGATCTTCGATGGGTAGGCGCAACACTTTCGAAGAACGCAGCCATCGAAGAATCCGGTGTTTCTGGCGCCGTTATGGGAAACGGCTGTCCACGGAGTTTTTCTTGCGGTTATCGCCTGGCTGCTCTTTCGCCCGGATTCCACGCGGTTCTTCCGCAGGGAAAACGCATGAGGGAACGCGCGGGTTATTCCGCCAATCAGTTCTTTGCGGTTGTTTTTCGCGGCACCGCAACGGCCGGGGTGTCGGCGTAGATCAGAATCTGAATACTGCCGTCCGGACTCGAGTCTGTGGCCTTCCCCTGTCCGAGAGTTTTCAGACGGGAGTCGTCCATCGGGAAGTGATCCACCAGATACTTACGAACGACGAAGCTGCGGCCTTCACTCAACACCTGATCCTTATCGGAATCTCCCGTTCTCGCCGTCGCCGCTGTCACCACCGCCAGACCAAACTTCTGGCTTTGCAGAAACTGCCCCGCCGCGTCAAGACTTTTTTCATTTTTCAGCTTGGCTGCATCCGGCTTGTCAAACAGATTCTTCGGATTGAAGAGAAAGGTCTTGACAGGCTGCTCTTTCGGAAGCTGCGCAATCTGATGTTGGGTGATTTCGGCCGGGTTGGTATAGCCCTGGCTCTTGAAGAACCCGCGCAGCAGGAAGTTGTGCTGCATGGCTTCGGCGTCCTCATGAATCGATGTCACTCCCGCCGTAGCCTGTTGATAGAGCGTCGTATCGTTGATCAGTTTTCCGATCGTTCCCCGCCCCGTGTTGATCTTGGCCGTAATGACGTCGATGTTGTCGGCAGCTCCCTGGATGCTGTCGAGCGCGTCCTGGCTCGTGTCCATAATCTGATTTGCCTTTTGGAACAGATCCGACACATCGAAGGGAGGGGCGCTCTCTATCGTTTCACCGCCCTTCAGGCTGGCTGCATCCACGGAGCCGAAGGAAATATCGACGAACTTGTCGCCCAGAAGGCCTTCGGATTGAATGGCTGCGACAGAATCCTGCTTCACGATCGCCTGCGTGTCCCGGGACAGATCCATCGTCACGACGACTTTGCCGTCCGGAGCTTTCGGAAGGCGTATAGTCTGGACTGTCCCCTTGCGGATTCCGCCTACGCGAACATCGGCACCTTCGCTCAGGCCCGCGACGCTGGTGAAGTCACTTCGAAGCAGATAGTTCGAGCCGAATTTCAACTCCTGCCGCCCGACAAGAAACACGCCGGCGGCCAGAATGGCCAGAGTGGCCAGTATAAAAAAACCTAAACGAAAACTTCGTGACATACTTTCACCTCATGCCGCATCTTTCAGAAGTTGGGCGACAAACGGAATTTCACTCTTATTGAAGTCTCCGAACGTGCCGTCAAACAAGGTTTTCCCTACGTCGAGCACAATCAGTCGATCCGCAATGGTGCGGGCAGTATGGAGGTCATGCGTAACCACGATCGAGGTGATGCGCCGCTTGTCCCTGAGTTCGACAATCAGGCTCGCGATCTCCGCCGCGGTGATTGGATCGAGACCCGCGGTGGGTTCGTCGAACATGACGATGGCCGGTTCCAGCGCAAGGGCGCGAGCCAGGCCAACACGTTTCTGCATCCCGCCGGAGATTTGCGATGGCATCTTAGCGATTGCCTTTTCCATCCCGACGCTCACCAGCAACTGTTGAACGCGATCCCGGCGCTCGGCGGCAGAGAGTTTGGTGTGCCGCCGCAGAGGGAACGCTACATTTTCTTCGATCGTCATGGAATCGTAGAGGGCCGACTGTTGAAAGAGAAAGCCTACTTTCATACGGGCTTCGTTCAGCTCTTTCGGCGAGGCCGTTGAAATGTCGTAACCGGCCAGGCGTATCGACCCGGCATCCGGCGTCTCAAGTCCAATCATTAGCTTCAGCAGCACGCTCTTTCCAGTGCCGCTCCGTCCCAGAACGCAGGTCACTTTGCCGGTATCCAGCTGAAAAGTCAGCCCGTCGAGAACTCTTTGTTCTCCAAATGATTTTCGAAGCCCGGTTACTGAAACGGGCGGCTCGGAATCAGTCTTCGGTTCCATTCAGAACACCTCGATGATCAGGCGAACCAGCACTACGTCCGTCAACATGATGAACAGGGTCGCGAGCACTACTGAACTGGTAGCAGAGCGCCCCACGCCTTCCGTACCGCCCCGTGTCCGCATGCCCTGAAAGCAGGAAACGGCCCCAATGATGAAGCCAAAGACGGCGGTTTTGAACGTGGAAGGAAGAATGTCGCTAAACGCAGCGCCTTTAAACCCGTTTGCGAGAAACAGCTTCAGTGGCACCGGGTCGGCCAAGGTGGTCGCAATCCAGCCGACGAAGATACCAACAAAATCGGTGGCCGCCGTAAGCAGTGGCATGGCTACAATGCATGCCAGCACCCGGGTTGCGACCAGATACTTATATGGATCTACCGCCGATACTTCCATGGCGTCGATCTGTTCCGTGACGCGCATGGAACCAATCTCAGCTCCGATTCCGGCGCCCACACGGCCGCACACGATCAGACTGGCGATGATGGGTCCGGTCTCTTTCACCATCGAATAGACTATGACGGCGGGCAATAGAGATTTAGCGCCAAATCTGGAGAGACTGTCCCGTGTTTGCATCGACAGGACCACGCCGGTCGCCGCACCAGCGAGTGCCGCCAGAGGAAGCGACTTAGCGCCGACCGAGTCCAACTGACGCAGGAACTCCGCGCCTTCAAAGGGAAGCGAAAAAAGCGACCTGGCCACACGCCAGCAGAAGATACCCAGGTCGCCCATCCATTCGACCATTCTTTGGAGCGGTTTGCCAAATGCACGCACGTCCTGGAGGAATGGGCGCGGAACGGCAGTCGTCGACATAATGCAGGTTATAGGCAGATCAGATGCCAAACTCGGACCATCGTCGCAATTCGTCAGATTTGTGAATCGTCGACTCTCTGGGCCCGCACGATGAACCTGTTCGGCGCCGGGCCTACGAAGTAAAACGGATAACAGGTAATCAGAGTGAGGATCTCGGTTCCGTCGGAGTCAAGCACTGCCAGATTCGCCGGGTCTACGACCTTCGTAGATACAACCCGATAACGATAATGACCGTTGGGCGTCACAATCGTGATGATGTCGTTGTCCCGGATATTTCTCAATGACCGGAAAAATGTGTCCCTATGTCCGGATATTCCGATGTTTCCGTTCTGCCCCGGAAACGCCGTGCCCTCAACGTGGCCAGCCGCGTGCCGAAGCGTGCGGGCCGTGGTTCCCTCCATAACCATGACCGAGAGACCGAGTCTGGCGACGTCTAGACGACCGATCATGCCTTGACCGATCATGCCTTGAATGGGCGGATCGTGTGGCGGGTTCACCGCTGTTGCAGTTTCCTGCAATTGCCTCGACAGGTCGAGTTGTGCATCTTGCTGGAATCGCCACGCATCGGTCATCACCCAGGCGCAATAGCCGAGCAGCACAAAAGCGCCACTAAAAAGTACGCACTGCGTCACGCGGATAATTCGGGCTGCCGATCTGCGGGGAACTCTTAACGTCATTTGGCTGGCGCGCCTGATTTGGCTGCCACGCTTGCTGTGTAACCCGCGCGCGTGCGTACTGTCAGGTCCTTCCCTGCAGCACGGGCAACTACCTTAATGGTGCGATAGCCGGCGGGCTTTGATGTGTTGGAAGAAACATACCCCATCGTGTACTGGTAGCGTATGTCGCTTGCGATCCGCTCGCAGATTGCGACGACCTCGTCTAACTCGTCGGGGAAAAACGCCTCGCCGCCAGTTGCGTGAGCCAGGCGCCGTAGTACGTCCGGGTTTCGATCCGCATCCTCGGCATCATAGATTCCAATGGCATAGATCTCAGCGTTGGAATCGCTGGCTTTTTTCAGCAACCGTGGAAAATCGAAGAGGCTGGCGTTATCACCACCATCACTGATCACGATCAACACTTTCTT
>CAIKAS010000316.1 GCA_903825445.1 uncultured Acidobacteriia bacterium | reverse complement strand
TCTACGCAGCCTGGTTTCAAGTGTACTGACGGAGTATGGCTACAAGGTAGTTACCGCGGCTAATGCGGCAAAGGCCAAGATTCTGCTGGACAAGATGAGTTCGCCGCCAGATCTGTTGCTGACGGATGTCGTGATGCCTGGCATGAGTGGTCCGATGCTGGCGGACGAGATTCTGCACCGGTTCGGGACGGCGAGGGTGCTCTTTATGTCGGGCTACGATGAGCGCCAGGTAGTGCAGCGCTACGTGGTGGAACGTGGTTTTACGCTCATCGCCAAACCGTTTCAATTGCACAATTTGTGCGCAGCCGTGAAGAAGGCCCTTGAAACTTTGCCCGCGATTGCTAACGAATTGCCTGGACTGGAACAGGTGCAGTAAGTAGCCTGAGCTAATCCGCAGCTCCAAATAAACAAACGCGCCGCACGGATTGACCGAGCGGCGCGTTTGTTTTTGAGTTCGCGGTTTCAGCGGCTTCAGACCGCTTCGATTTCAATTTTTTTCTTGCCTGCATCCAGCTTTGTGATACGGAAACTTCGAACCTGCCCCGGCTTCGGAACGTCGCGCTTCTCGCTCGACTCACCTGCTCCGCCTGAACCAGCCGCACCCTTCCACTTGCTGGCGAGCATGGAAGACAGCGCCGAAACATCCACGCTGGCAACTCGCTGTTCGGTCTTCTGCTCCTGAGGCGCCAGGCTATACGTGGCGTGCACGCCCTCTCCCAGTTCGACAGTGACGCGATTGCCTTTCACGTCAGAAACCCGACCGGTCACGGTTTCACCCTCTTTGTGTTCAGTGATAAACTCGTCGACTGACGTTGGCAGTAACTGCTTCAGGCCGAGCCGCAAACGTCGTTTTTCTCGATCGTTTTCGAGCACGATGGCCTTCACAATTTCGCCGACCTTTAGAACATCCTGCGGATGGTTGATGCGCTTGTCGTTGACGATGTCACCGACGTGGATCATACCCTCAACATCTTCGGAAACCTGCACGAAAGCACCGAATTGCTTGAGCTGCGTTACGGGACCTTCGACGATCGAATCCACTGGATAACGCGTGGCTACGTCTTCCCACGGATCGCCCAGCGCCTGCTTCAAACCGAGCGCGATCCGCTTGTCCGCGGGATTGACCCCCAGGACGACCACTTCCACCGACTCACCGCCCTTGAGCAGATCCGAAGGCTTGCGCACCTTCTTCGACCAGGACATCTCCGAAAGGTGAATCAGACCGTCGAGACCAGGCTCGAGTTCCACGAACGCGCCGAAATCCGTTACACGCGCTACCGTACCCTTGACGCGTGAACCTACCTCATACTTCCCTGCTGCGGTTGTCCAGGGATCCACCTGAAGTTGCTTGAGACCCAGGGAAACGCGCTGTTTGGCCGGGTCCACCTTCAGGATTTTGACGTCGAGTTGCTGACCGATAGTCAGAACGTCGGACGGCTTGTTAACACGCCCATGGGAGATGTCGGCCACATGCAGCATCCCGTCTATCCCGCCAATATCGACGAAAGCACCATAGTCGAGAAGGCTGCGCACGGTACCATGCACGACGGCGCCCGCCTGCAAGTGCGAGAGCAGTTCTTCTTTCGCCCGGGCGCGCTCTTCTTCGAGCACCACGCGGCGATCCACGACCACGTCTTCTTTTTCCGTATCGAGCTTGATAACCCGGCAGGCAATCTCCTGCCCGACCATGGTCTGCATTTCCGGGACATCGCGTGCACCAGAGCGCGAGGCGGGCATGAAGGCGCGCACGCCTACATCCACGGCCAGACCGCCCTTAATCACCTGCGTCACAACGCCGGCGATGGTGAGTTTCTCATCAAACGCCTTTTGCAGGTTCGACCAGTCTTTTGGCCGCTCTACCTTAATCAGAGACAGCTGATAGTAACCTTCGCTGTTGCGGCTACCGACAGAAACCTGCACTGTGTCGCCGGCTTTCACCGGGATAGGACCCTGGTCGTCGGCCAGCGCAGCGAGTGGCAGAACGCCTTCGGTTTTCTGGCCCACGTCGAAGAAGACGCTATCGGCGCTGACAGCTACAACTACGGCAGCAACCGTGGCGGAAACGCCCTTATCGCCCGCAGCTTCGTGCGCGTGGCTCTGTTCAAACTGGTTGAGGATATCGCCGAAAGAGCTTTCCGTCTCCGACGGATTCAGCTCTTCCGTGTCGCGAACGTCTTCTTCGCGAACGGGCGTAGAGGGATTGGACATGAGAATTTACTTTAATATTGTGGCACATGCCCGCACGAGGTTTGTGCAGGCCCGCGCAGGGTGGAATCGCGGGGCGAATTGCGTCAGCGGCAGGCTCTCACGCCTCCACGCGATAGACTGAGCTTAGTGCTTGTGTCCCTGACCACCGCGATCTCTCCGGCCCGCCCGAACTGGCTGCGCGCGCCCGCTCCGGTGGGTTCCAACTATCGCGAACTGAAGACGCTGATAACGGATCTGAAACTGCATACGGTTTGCGAGAGCGCCGCATGCCCGAATGTGGGTGAGTGCTGGAACCATCGCACTGCCACTTTCATGATTCTCGGCAACGTGTGCACGCGCCGCTGCGGTTTCTGCGCCGTGCAAAAAGGCGCACCCCTCACTGTGGATTATGACGAACCCAGGCGTGTCGCCGAAGCTGTTTCTTTGATGGGCCTGAAGTACGCCGTTATCACGAGCGTGAACAGGGACGACCGTAAAGACGGCGGCGCTGAGCTGTTCGCCATGGTGATTGAGGCCATTCGCGAGCGTGTTCCCGACTGCAAGGTGGAAGTGCTGGTGCCGGATTTTCAGGGAAATCATGCCGCCATGAAGATCGTTATGAACGCCAGGCCCGATGTGCTGAATCACAATACCGAGACGGTTCCGCGCCTGTACCGGCAGGTTCGTTTGGGCGCACGCTACGAGCGTTCACTCGACATGCTCCGCTACGCCAAAGAACTGGCTCCGGAGACACCGGTGAAATCGGGCCTGATGCTCGGACTCGGAGAATTGGCAGACGAAGTGCATGGTGTCATGCATGACCTTCGCCAAAATTCTGTCGATATTCTTACACTCGGGCAGTACCTTCGGCCTTCTCCAAAACATTTGCCTGTTGTGCGCTATGTACCTCCTGCGGAGTTTGACAGTTTCCGCGACGCCGGACGCCGCCTGGGCTTTGCGCACGTGGAGGCAGGCCCGCTGGTAAGGAGTTCCTACCACGCCGACGATTCCCATTCCGCTGCCGCCCACACGACTGCTCGCTGCTAATTTCATGCCTCACCTGTTTACTCCTCTGCAGTTGGGAGATCTCACTCTCCCCAACCGAATAGCGGTTTCGCCTATGTGCCAGTATTCCTGCACGGACGGCTTCGCTACAGACTGGCATCTGGTCCATCTGGGCAGCCGCGCCGTCGGCGGTGCCGGACTGATCATCATGGAGGCGACGGCGGTTTCTCCCGAGGCACGTATCTCGCCAGGAGACCACGGTATCTGGCGGGACGGCCATGTTCCAAAGCTGCGGCAGATCACCGATTTTATTCGTTCACAAGGTGCCAGGCCAGCTATCCAACTGGCCCACGCAGGACGGAAATCAAGCACAATGAGGCCGTGGGATGGCGACGGTGGATTGTCACTGAGCGACGGCGGCTGGGCAAATGTTTTCGCGCCAAGCGCAGTTCCCTTCTCTGAGACGTATCCGCAGCCGATTGCGCTGGACGCCGGCGGAATCCGTAAGGTGGTGGACGATTTCGCCGCCGCCACGCGCCGCGCATTGCAGGCGGGCTTCGAAGTGATCGAGCTTCATTCGGCACATGGGTATCTGCTGCACGAATTCCTTTCGCCGCTGAGCAATCAGCGAACGGACGATTACGGCGGATCGTTCCAGAATCGGATTCGGGCGTTGCTGGAAGTGCTGACAGCCGTTCAGTTGGAATGGCCCGAAGAGCGTCCGATACTGGTGCGCATCTCCGCAACGGATTGGGCAGAAGGCGGCTGGGACGCGGACCAGTCGGTGGCTCTTGCACAGATCTTGAAGGATCGGGGTGTTGCGCTGATTGATTGCTCGACGGGTGGTCTGGTGCCGTATGCGAAGATTCCGGCGGGTCCCGGATTTCAGGTGCCGTTTGCGGAGCGAATCCGCAAGGAGACCGGAGTCCCGACTGGTGCGGTTGGGTTCATCACGGAACCAGCACAGGCGGATGCGATTATTCAGAACGAGCAGGCAGATATTGTCTTGCTGGCACGCCAGATGCTGCGCGACCCCTACTGGCCTGTGCATGCGGCGGCCACGCTGGGACACGAGGTTTCGTGGCCCGTTCAGTACCTGAGGGCGGCGCCGCACGGCTCGACGGCGCGCAGCAAATAGACGTTCTGCCTTGACTGCTAGTTGTCGGTTGGCGCTTTTTCCGCGTGATCGATCACCAGAAGATCGAGCGGCAGTTTCCGGGCGTCCAGCTTCAGACCCAGTCGCTGTACCGACTTGAAGATCGACGCACCGGACGGATCCGAAGCTCCAGCCCCGCCCCCATCGCCTCCACCCTGGGCGGGCAAAAAGCTAATCGATGCCCGCGCGACGCTCATCGCCTCTTCCGGAGATATGTCCACCGCAACGTCATAGCCGCCCTTTAGCCCGGTCACGTCAACGACGGGCTTGTCGACGACGCCAACCGAAAGCACATCCGCAAACGCCTTCATGGTCATTCCTGCGCTTTCGAGATGCATTGTTGGGGGAACGCCCTGCCCGCCATTCATGGAAGCGTGGATCTTGCCCGGTATTTCGCCGCCAGGCATTTCGAGGGTGATCCCCTGCTTACTGGCAACCATTTTCACATCGCCCTGCGCCGTCGGCACGGCCATTTCCACGGGTTTGGGCGCGTCGGCGGCCGGAGGCGGCGGTTCTTGTTCCGGCACCGATTGCTTGATTTTCGGGCCACCAGCGTCGACGATCAGCGCATAGACAGGCTGCTCTTTACTCTCGTGATGGACCTTCAGGCCAAATCGATCCGCCAATAGCGCCTGGAGCATTTCTGGTACGCGATCGGCCGTGACGCCTTCGGGAATCTTCGCCTGGATATCAAAGTATGTGTTGGCAAGCCACGGCGGTCCCGACACCTGATATGGCTTCAACCGGTAGGCGGCACAGATCAAACGGAACAGCGATTCCCCTCCAATATCCACATGCGAGGCGTCGATTTTTGTGCCGAGATGCGCCGTACCACTCCGTATTTTGGACAAATCCGGCGGACCGGCAGGTTTAACTGTCGCTACCTCAAACGCGAGCGGTGCCGGCGGCTTTTGGGCGAAGGCCGCGCTCGCAGCCAACGCAAGGCCAACAGTTATTAGGGGCGCGAGTTTCATTATGTTCGTCCTTAGCCAAAGAGACCGATTGATCCTGTGATTATTACAAACCTTCTGGGGCACTCAGTTTGAACCTGTTTCCTTCAGCACAGTTCGTACCGCCTCGACCACGGCCATAGGCGCTTCCGATGGGATATCCCAAATTCCTTTACCCACAGCGACTACTGTCTCGCGCGAAGAGAGAGATTCGGACGGGATGCCACGACGCGCGATCACAACCAGCGGCAGCGTACCAAGGCCACCGGCTGCCTTAAGCTCCGCCAGCGTTTGCTCGCGATCCACACCTTCACGCGTATAGGCATCAACCGACTTCGCCTGCACCTGAAGCGCGTGGATTATCGCTGTGTCGCGGCCGTTCCAACCGCCGTAAGTTGAGCCAGTCCCGCTGTCGAACAGCCGTGCCAGACCGAGTTTACCGAGGGCCTTGCAGAGTCCAGTGGCAGCGCCCCAGACCGACCGCGGGAAATAGTCCCATAACGATGACAGCAATGAAAATGGAATCCGGTCGGGATCCGAAGACTCGTCAGCGGGATCGACAATTACCAGGCCTGCGACCTCGCCCGGGTAGCGGTGGGCATAGATCCGAACATTGAATCCGGCAGACGACTGACCTACCAAAAGATAGGGCGGCGTTACGCCCCCACGGTGCAGCAGGTTATGAAGGTCGCGTGCCATATCGGCACCCGTGCGCGCGCCATCCGCAGGATCGCTCCATCCATAGCCAGCGCGATCGTACCAGCAAGCGCGGGTGAATGTCGCCGCTTGGCGCTGCGCGAGGAACCAGCTATATCCCGGCCTCAGTTCCCGCGAATCAAAAACCACCGTTGGGCTTCCGGTTCCCGAACAATAGATGTTGAGCGATCGTCCGCCGATGTCTACGGACCGCCCGATCTGCGGGAAGTCCCGGCGATCCTTCCACTCCCCCGCCTGTTCGTAGAGGAAGCCCGACAGCAGCAACAAAACCGCCCCGATCGCGAAGGGCATCGCCCGGGCCTGCAGGCTGCGACCCATATTCGGATCAATGGCCTCGACGTACGCTTCATCGCCAGACCACGCGCCATCCTGCCGCAGATCGAGCGCGTAGATATCGGCGGGCGGGAGATCTTCAAACTGAAGCCGGTTCTCCGGCTCGGCGGCAAACTCCGAAGTTCGGTAACGCGCCCTGACGGCCAAAGCACCCAGAATCGCAAACACGACGATGATTCTCGCCCCCTTCTCCATCGACCAGAGTTCGATTGCGCCGGCCATAGTGGCGAACATCAGGAATACACAACACCAGATTCCGGTTTTCATCTTGCCGTGAGCGTTTCCAGGCAGCCAGGAGCAGGCGAAAGGGATTTTCCGGAACTGATAAAGCGAACGCTCCACGATTACGATGCCGAGTAATCCAAGAACCAGAATCTGTTCCAGTGCGGGCTGTCCGGGCCAAATTGCCAGATAACAGACTGCTGTTCCGAGCCAGACAGGCAACGCCGAGAACGTGTATAGCGATTTGCGAACCGCGGAAAAGTAGTCGGCTGGCCTGTGGACCGCAGTGATCCGAAAGATCCAGTTCGCCGGCAAGGTGGCGGGAAGCGCGAAGATCGTGCGGATTCCGATGACGGCGCATGCCATGAGCAGGAATCCGGCGAGGAGAAACGCGCCATTCGGTCTGCTCCATTCCTGGTGCGAGGCACCCGGAAGACTAGCCGAAAAGGCAAGCGACAGGGCGAAGGCGAAACCGCCGTAAATGGCCAGCATCAGGCGATGCTGTCGGCTGCGGGCGATTGTCCGCGCGGTAAAGAGCAGGATCGCCCGGCCGAACGGAGCGGGCGACCAGAACTTCGCCAGCACGCTCGTCAGGCGGGCGTGCTTCGCCGAGAGAATGTCCGGCGATTCCACCATACGACGAACATTGCGGCTCCACGAAAGAACGTAGAGCAGGGTCGACAACAAGACGGCGCTGGCGAGACCCGCAAGTGCCCGCGTGGCAAGTTTCTCAAACAATAGACTGCCATCCCCGCGAAGTTCGTGCAGCAAACCGACAAACCAGAAAGACGGAATATAGGGAGGCGGATCTGCCGCATCGAACGGAGGCGTAAGAAACAAACCGGACAGCACGGCGCCCAGCGCCGCGATTTGGAGAACGCCGGAAATACGAAGGAAGAAACGCCA
This sequence comes from uncultured Acidobacteriia bacterium, assembly GCA_903825445.1. GTDB lineage: Bacteria > Acidobacteriota > Terriglobia > Bryobacterales > Bryobacteraceae > BOG-234. The sequence continues at coordinate 4,949 of CAIKAS010000316.1, read as the reverse complement.
CGGCAGCAATTGCGCCGCCAGACCCTGCAGAACCAGACCGGCACAGAACGTAAACACTCCAGCAGCGGCAAGTACCAGCCACCAGGCAAGAAACGCACGCAGTCCTTCGACAAAGCCCGAACTGAGCGCAAAGGGAAATGAGACGCCGGTAAAGACGTTGAGCGCTCCCACCACGGCACCCAGGACGGTGGCTATGGCCGCCGCCCGCGCCAGGATCATGGTTCTGACACGCACGGGGATCAAACCGAGGATCAGACTGTCGCGCCGGTCCGGGAACACAGTGTTCCACGCCATCACGGCGCACAGACCGGCAACGGTGATGGTTGCGGAGATCAGGAACTCTTCGTCGTCCCACGCAAGCCGCGCCAGCCGCGCGTGCGAGTGACCCGAGGTCGCGTACCGGGGCACGATCAGATACGCAAGGATGAAACTCAGCGCCGCAAGCAGCGAACCGATCCGGGCGATCAGACCCTGTGCATCTCCGCCCGCGGAGACGAGTTCGAGATCGACCATCCTCGAGAGGAAATCCCGATAGAGAATTTTGAACTGCCTGCGTTCATCCGGCATGGCGAGATCACCCATTACGCGTCCGCCGATTCCAGATGTAGAACGACAACGCAATGCACAGCGGGCCGGAAATAAAGCTGTCCGCAGGTCGCCCCACAACAAAGATCAAGATAAACGCGGCAGATCCCATGGTGCAGGCCAGGAGCGCGAGCCCGATGTTTGCCGTCCACGGGATCAGGACAAGCAGGCCACCCAGAATCTCCACAACTCCAGTGAAATAGCGAAACCACTGGCCCAGTCCGATTTCCTTAAATAGCTTGATCCACATCGGCTGGAATTTCTCTGCGCCGGCGGAAATGAAAAAGAACGCGATCCCGCCACGCAGCACCCAATCGGAAATCGGATTACGCGGCTCCGGTGTGCCGGCCTGTTCAAACATCGAGATTCCCTAATTCACGACTCGATCAGTTCCATCATTTCCTGCGTGACAGCTTCAGTGTTCTGCTCAACGGCAAGTTGCGAGAAAATGCCTTCCAGTGTCGGCAGCGACATCAGCATGCGCAGGTGTTCGATGGAGTCGTTCGCCACCACGCGGCCTTTGTGCAGAATCACGATGCGCGACGAAACGCGCTCCACCGTGTCGAGTTCGTGCGAACTGAAAAGCACCACTTTGCCGCGTGCCGCGAGTGAGCGAATCAAGCCGCGCAAGACCAGGGCGGAGTTGACGTCCAGACCGGAAAACGGTTCATCGAGCAGCACCAGATCCGGATTGTGAAGCAGTGCGGCGGCGAGCAGGATCTTCTGGCGCATGCCTTTCGAATAAGAAGAAATTGGAACGTCACGATCACCGTGGAGGCCGAGCAAACGCAGAAATCCGACTGTCTTGTGAGCTACTTCGCGGTCGGCCATGCCGCGCAACTGCCCGACCATTTCGAGATACTCGATGCCGGTGAGATGCGGATAGAGATGCGGCTCTTCCGGGACGTAGCCGAGGCGTTGCTTGTGCGCGACGCGATTGGCGCCGATGGGGATGCCGTTAAACAGGATCTGACCCTCGCTGGGTTCGATCAGCCCCGTGATCATTTTCAGAGTGGTAGACTTCCCGGAACCGTTCGGCCCGAGATATCCGGTGACTTCACCTGCCTGCGCGATGAAGCTTACGTCGTTGACTACTGGAATCCCGGTGTAGCGTTTGGTCACGCCGCGTAATTCGAGCATTGGAGGCCCTCCCTGGCATCCAGATTGGTTTGAGTCTTCCCGCGCGGTTTCCGATGACTCGCATGTTCCACACGAAGGCGACGGAGAACAAAGAGACCAGCAGCAACGTCCCGGCAGCGAGCAACATGACCGCGATACGCTCCGGGGCAACCGGAGAAAACTCCGAAATACGAGAGCGATTAAACTCGTGCAACGTCATGTGGACGACGAAGCACCCCTGCGTGAATCCGGCTAATACCGCACCCGCCGCCAGTGACGAGAGGAACGGGATAGAGAGGCGCCGTCGGGATCGGGAAATATACTCCTCGGTCCAGGTGGACATTGCGCCGGCAAGCAAGCCCGCAAATTCCGTGCAAAGAAATGCCAGATAGGTCACCAATCCCCGTGGCCGGTAATCGCCGCTGGCCTCCTCGAACACCTGTGCCATCTCACGCCCGAACATTGCCCTGTAAGGGGTCGGGTAAAGCCGCAATAGCGCCTCGTATGCGTATCTCATGATTACCTAGGCCTCTCTCAGGCAGGCTGAAGCAACCCGGGTCAACTGCTTCATTCGGGCCAGTTCCGCCTGGAGGAACTTCCTTCCCGTGGCTGTCAGCCGGTAGGATTGCTTCTCCCGCGAAGTATCGTCGGTTTCGAAACGCTCGATCCACTGATCGTCGAGAAGCCTGCGCAGCGCACCGTAGAGAGTGCCCGTGCTGAGCCGGACGCGGCCGTCACTCAGCGTTTCGGTATCCTTCAACAGCGCATAGCCGTGGCGCGGCGATTGGGCAAGGCTCAAAAGGATGAGGAATACCGGTTCGGTCAATGGAGCGAGGTCAGTCTTCATGTCTCAATTTTCCGTCGGAGTTTTCTCCACATGATCCACCACCAGGGTTTCTACGTTGGTGCGGCGCGATTCCAGGCCGATTCCCAACTGCTCCCGCAGTCCCGTAAAGAGAATACTCATCATGTCGAGCCTCCCGCCTTCGGCCGTCCCTGCCGCCGCCACATAGGGTGATAAATCCATTCGGATTTCGTAGCGCCCTTTCAGACCGGTGGCGTCAACAACGGGAGTGCCTGCTTCGTCCGCAATACGGTCGGCTACGTCTTTCATCGTCATGTGGTGGGCACTCAGGATCAATTGATTACCGCGGTCTATCGAAGGCGGACCATCGGAGGTGGATTCCTGAAACTTCGGTCCGCCCTTTGCCACGGTGAGCGCGTAGACCTGTCTGTCACGTTGTTCGAAATGCGCTTTGAGACCAAAGCGATCTTCCAGTAACTTGCGAAGCATCAGGCGCAACTGAATGTCGTCTTCGCGTCCACTGCCTTTTGCAGAGAGGTCAAAGCAAGTGAATGCCAGCCACTCCGGACCGTTCACCCGTGGTCTCGGCAGATCATAAGCCCATTGGATGAGCACGCCAAGAGTCCGGCTGCGGACCGTCAGGGAGCCGGGCGTCGTCTGGACGTCCTGTGGCGCGTCGCAGGTTGCCGTAGGCCGGATCGAAGCCACTTCGAAGGCGGGCGTTTGCGCCTGACAATTGAAACTTGCCAGGATGAGGAGCGTTGCTGGCAGGGTTACCTTGCCAATCGTAGTCTTTCTTACGACATGTCGCATAACGACATGTTGTACGATTTGATTGTCGCTGTCAAGCGAAAACTTCGGTTGTGACACAATTCACCCCGTGCAATAAACTGGCAATGTGCTCCGTATAGACCGCATTGAAACCGTTCAGGTCCCGCCTCGCTGGGGATTGCTCCGTATCGTCGTAGAAGGTGGCCTCGAGGGCTACGGCGATTACAGCGTGGAAGGGCAGTTAAGCTCCACCGAAGCGCTGGTTCACGAACTTTCCGAACACTTCATCGGCCAGGATGCGCGCGATTTGAAGCGGCTCGTGCGTGGCTGTTTCGATCAGAATTTTTACCATGGCGGCGCGCATTACATGTCGGCACTGGGCGGCATCGAGATGGCGCTGTGGGACATTCTCGGCAAAAACCTGAATCAACCGGTTCACCGCATGTTGGGCGGCAAGGTTCGGGACAAAGTGAAAGTTTACCGGTGGGCGGGCGGCAACAACAACGCTCCAGGCGCGGCTGCGGAAGAGGCGGCCCAGGTGGTCTCTGAAGGGGCGCGCGCATTGAAGATGAATGCATGCCCTCCGCTGGCGGCCATAGATACGTACGGCGGAATCCGCGCGGCTGTTGATCGCGCCCGGGCGGTGCGAGACGCAGTTGGTCCTGACATCGACATCGCTTTCGACTTCCATGGCCGCTGCAACGTTCCCATGGCTCGCAGGCTGGCGCGCGAACTGGAATTCGCCAATCCGCTGTTCTACGAAGAGCCAGTGCGGCCGGATTACAACCGCTGGCTGCCGGAGATTGCGGGAATTACGCATGTACCCATCGCAACCGGCGAGCGCATGCACACAGTGGCGGAATTTGCGGCACTGGTGGCGGCGAAAGGTGCGCATATTCTTCAGCCAGATCTCGTGCACATCGGCGGCATCATGAACACAGCCGAAGTGGCGTCACTCGCGGAAGCAAACGGTATAGCACTGGCGCCGCACTGCCCGCTGTCTCCGATCATGTTCATGGCGTCCCTGCAGGTGGTGGCGCAATCACGCGCGGGCTGGATCCTCGAATGGTCAAAGGGGATTCACTACAACTCATTCGGCGCGAAGGGATCGGTTGACCCCTGGATGCGCTATATCGCGGAGCAGGACTGGACGCTGTTCGATACTGACGAATCCGGCCATCTTCCGGTCACCGAGAAACCCGGTCTGGGCGTGCAAATCGACTGGGCTGAAGTGCAAAAGGGCGCGGCGGAAGGCACGAAATGGCGGGATCAGCTGATGGAACTGCCAGACGGGACGAAAGCCAACTGGTAAGGCGCGATCTAATTCAGTGCGTCATCGCGTAAACGATATCGTTCACGCCAATCCGCATGGCCACCGACGCAGCTTTTTCCGGATAATGCGGCGCATCGGCCCACTCCCAGGCATCGCCCAGATCCTCGTTATAGGAAATGACGATCATGACGCGGCCCTTATCGTCATAGATTCCCTGCCAGTGGGCGCCGCGACCACCGTTGTTGCAGTTCTTGCATCCCTCACGCAGGTGGGCCTCGCCTGGAATTTGCACGCGGTCGGTGAGATCGTAGACCGAGTGCAGGATCGGATCGTCGTCCGGAAGTTCGACAATAGGCCGATCGGGAAAGACGAAGTGGATGCGTGCGACAAACTCGG
>CAIKAS010000315.1 GCA_903825445.1 uncultured Acidobacteriia bacterium | reverse complement strand
TCTCGGCAAAGCGCGTCTCGACGCTTTCTGGCTCTACAAGGGGCCGTTTTCAGACCTGGACGAGCACGTAGCCTTCCTGCCCGGCGTCCCCGCCCGTAAGCCACTTGGCGGCGGCTTTTACCCAATTGACATCAACAAGAAACACTTTGAAGACTGGCTCGCTACACTCTCACCAGAGGCCCGCACAGAAGCCACTGGCTTCTTCACGATCATTCAACACGGGCCGGGCAACACACTCAAAGCCGTCAAGTACTCCGATTTCTACAAACCGCAACTCGTCGAGTGCGCCAAGCTGTTTCGTGAAGCCGCCACCTTCAGCAATAACCTGTCGCTCAAGACTTTTCTTCAAACTCGCGCCATGGCGTTCCTCAACAACGACTACTACGGCAGCGACATGGCCTGGATGGATCTCGACTCTTCCATCGAAGTTACCTTCGGGCCCTACGAAACTTACCAGGACGAGATCTATGGCTACAAGGCCTCTTTCGAATCCTACGTGACCATCCGGGACGACGCTGAAACCACGAAGCTCAAGTTCTTCGGCCAGCACATGCAGGAAGTGGAGGACAATCTCCCGATTGACCCGCAGTACAGGAATCCGAAGCTGGGCGCGCTGTCGCCGATCCGAGTCGTTAATGAGGTCTTTGCCGCCGGCGATGGCGATCATGGCGTCAAGACAGCGGCCTACAATTTACCAAATGACGAGCGCGTCGTGCACGAGAAAGGCAGCAAGAACGTGCTCCTGCGAAATGTGCAGGAAGCGAAATTCAATGCCACGCTCCAGCCGATTTCCAAGATCGTACTCTCACCCACCGCGCAGTCTTCAGTCGAGTTCGAATCATTCTTCACGCACATCCTCGCCCACGAATTGAGCCACGGCATTGGGCCACACCAGATCACCATCGCGGGCCGGGCGACGACACCGCGCGGCGAACTTAAAGAACTCCACAGTTCCATTGAGGAGGCCAAAGCCGACACGCTCGGTCTGTTCACACTCCAGTTTCTGATGGACAAAGGCTACCTTCAACACGACGAAACGAAGCTGTACACCACGTTTCTTGCATCCACCTTCCGTACTCTGCGCTTCGGCCTCCAGGAAGCGCACGGCAAGGGAATGGCGCTGCAGTTGAATTACCTAATGGACAAAGGCGCGTTCGTCCACAACGGCGGCTTGTGGGCAATTGACCTGACGAAAATCAAGGGCGCAGTTCGGGATCTGGCGCACGACCTGCTCACAATTGAAGCCACCGGCGACTATGCCGGTGCGAAGCAGATGCTGGACAAGTATTCCGTTTTGCGTCCCGAGACGGCCGCGACCATCGCGAAACTTACTAGCCTGCCTGTCGACATCCGGCCCAATTTTGTCACTGCCGAAGCTCTTGCTCCGGGAGCGGCTCATTGAGCAACCCATTGAGCACTCCTGAGCCGCGCATCGTGCTCGGCATCACGGGCGCCACCGGTTCAATCATCGGCGTGCGGCTTCTCGAAGTCATGCGCGAGGTGGGCGTGGAGACACACCTGATCATGAGCAAATGGGGCGCGCGGACCATGACCCACGAGACCGGGCGCAGCATCGAAGACGTGAATTCTCTCGCGTCGCACGCCTATAACCCCAACGACCAGGGCGCGGCAATATCCAGCGGTTCTTTTCTCACCGAAGGGATGGTGATAGCGCCATGCAGCATGCGGACGCTCGCGGCCATCGCCAGCGGCCAGGGCGAACACCTGGTTCATCGCGCCGCCGACGTGATCCTCAAGGAACGCCGCAAACTGGTGCTCGTGGTGCGCGAATCGCCTTTGAGTGAGATCCATCTGGAGAACATGCTCAAGCTCGCCCGCATGAGCGTCACCATCCTGCCCCCCATGCCCGGCTTCTACAACCACCCGAAGTCGATCGGCGAAATGGTGGATCACATCGTCATGCGCATCCTCGACCAGTTCGGCATCCATGTCGACCTGGCCGCGCGTTGGGACGGCCACATGACCGCCGGAAACCAGCGGCAATCCGAGTGACCGCGCAAGAGACCGTTGACCGCTTCGCACTTCTCGCCAGGCCCCGGCTCGATACACTTCTCCGGTTGAGCACCGCCACGCATGTCTTTGACCCGACTCCTGGCGCGCTAAACTCCACATTCACTCATGCAGGGGTCGCTATTCCACTCAATCAATGGCGGCGTGGAATACAGCCTTACAAGGATCTCGCGTGTTTTATCACTGACGAGCGCATCATGCCGTCCGTCATTGATCCCGGGCTTTTGCCCATCGCCAAAGCCATCGCACACGATGTCCGTGGCCGTCGTTTTCTGACCACGCGCCGCATCGCTGCGAAGAAGAGTGACCGGGGCGTTGTGGGTCATGTCGATGGCTACGGCGTCCGCATCCTTGTCTACCCGGATGAGGACACGGGCGACACCATCGTGGCGTGGGAATGCCTCTACGGAGTCGCGTAGTCAGTTCGTCCGGAGCGGGCCGCGTGTCCGCCAAACCATACGCAGTCCCGCCGAAACCGCAAGTGGCTCGGAGGTCACGAAGAACGATGCGACGCCCGGTAGTTCCGGAATCGTAACGGTGGTATCCGTCGAGCGATCCGCCAGTGCTCCATAGACGACCACTCGTTCAGTCAGATTCGGTCGAATTCCGGCAACCGTGTCCATCCGGAGGAGGTCCGCGTAGAACGGTATCGGACCAGCCGAAGTCTCCACTTCCGTAAACTCCAGGCCCACAATGTAATCCTGATGGCCCGTCGCCTGGTAATGCTCCAGCCGCCGAATCCGGCCCCGAACAGCAGCG
>CAIKAS010000314.1 GCA_903825445.1 uncultured Acidobacteriia bacterium | reverse complement strand
GCAACTGACGGAGGTCGAGAAATTCCTGCAATCCGGATTCATAACGGTGGACCTGTTCGCAGCCACGCCCATTGAAGAGTTGAAGAAGGACGTCAATATGCGACGCGCTGGAGACGCCGCACCAATGCTTTCGTCTACATTCGGTGTGGGTGAGGAATCCGATCAAGCCGGTCAGGTGATGATTCGCAATGTGGATAAAGTCGCGGCTCCCCTCAATGCTCCTGGTGTTGCTCTGCAGCCGGGTTCAACAGTTCGCATAGATGCCGTCGTCCGCACGCGCAAGATCGGCCACTTCTTCCCCGGCGGAACCGTGGACGCCTATGATCTTTGGCTTGAGTTTCAGGCGCGCGATGCGAACGGGAAAATCTTCGCATGGAGCGGCACGGTCGATGACAACGGTCGCGGCGCGGTCGACAAGGGTGCACACTTTTACAGGTCGTATCAGCTGGATGGCGCGGGCAATCCGATCAACAAGCGCAATGCGTGGCAGACGCGCAGTGTTCTGTATGTCCGCCTGATCGGACCGGGCGCGGACGATACTGTGCACTATCGCATGACGATTCCGAAAGATGCCGTGGGGCCGATCACACTCGAAGCCAGGCTCAACTATCGGAAGTTCTCGAACTATCTCACGAAGTTCGCCTTCGCGGGCGTCGCGAAATCGGGTGAGGCTGGCATCAACTTCGATAGCCGTGAGTATTCCTTCGATTCCAAACCGGTGCCGAACATTCCGATTGTGACCATCGCGAAAACGAGCGCCAAAGTAGCCCTCGGCGAGACCCACTGGACCCCCACCGTGGCAAAAGCTGACCGCGAACGCTGGAACGACTGGGGCATTGGTCTCCTCTTGCAGGGCGATATTCGCGGCGCGGAGTACGCTTTCCATCGCGTCACCGAGGCCGATCCGAAGTATGCCGATGGCTGGCTCAACATTGGCCGCGCTCTGGTGCAGGAAGGCGAGACGGACGCGGCGAAGCCGTTTGTGGCGAAGGCGCTTCAGTTGTCGCCAGGACTGGCGCGGGCCGATTACTTCCTCGCGCTGGCGCAGAAGGCCGATGGCGATTACGATGGCGCGATTTACAGCCTGCGGGCGACGCTCGAACAGTATCCCCGGGACCGCGTCGTACTGGATCAACTCGCCCGCATTTTGTTCCTGCAGCGCAAATACGCCGAAGCCGTCAATACTTTGAAGCAGGTGTTAGACGTCGATACTGAAGATCTCCAGGCGCATTACACGCTCATGCTTTGCTACCGTGGTTTGGGCGAGACTGCTTTGGCTCAGCACGAAGAACAGTTGTTCCTGCGGTTCAAAGCCGATGAATCCGCGCAGGCCCTGACGGAGAAACCCAGGCTGCTCAGCCCGGAAGATAACAATGAAAGACAGCAGATTCACGATCACGTTACTGACTACGTCGTTCGCGGCGTCGGCCCTGTGGCTGGCGGTGGCGCTCCTGGGCGTCCAGCGCGCGTCGCAAGCCGCTGACACACAGAACGTCAAATTCACCGATGTTACTGCCGCCGCAGGTGTTCACTTTACGCACAACGCCGGGCGTACAGGTAAGAAGTGGCTGCCCGAAACGATGGGCTCCGGTGCAGCGTTCTTCGATGCCGATGGTGACGGACGCCCCGATATCCTGCTGATCAATGGCAGCGACTGGATCGCGCGTGGCCGGCACACCACGGCCGCTCTCTATCGCAACAACGGCAACGGCACTTTCACCGACATCACTCGCGGCAGCGGCCTGGACATCGAGATCCATGGCATGGGCGTCGCAGTGGGCGATTTCGATAACGACGGCCGCGACGATGTCTACATCACCGCGGTTGGTGGAGATCATCTGTTTCATAACGAAGGTGGCGGGCATTTCCGCGACGTGACTCGCGAAAGCGGCATCGCCAACGCACAATTCGCCTCCAGCGCCGCCTGGCTCGATTACGACAAGGATGGCAAACTCGACCTCTTCGTCGGCAACTACGTGCAGTGGACGCCGCAGAACGATCTCTGGTGTTCTCTCGATGGATCGACGAAATCGTACTGCACGCCGGAATCATACAAAGGCACTTCTGCCAGGCTCTACCACAATCTCGGCAACGGCAAGTTCGAAGATGTCACCAACAAAGCCGGACTTGGCGAGCCCACCAGTAAGTCTCTTGGCGTGACGGTTCTCGATTACAACAATGATGGCTGGCCCGACCTCTTCATCGCCAACGATACGCAGCCGAACAAGCTGTATCGCAATCTTGGCAACGGCACTTTCAAGGAAGAGGGCCTCGCGGCGGGTGTAGCATTCGGAGAAGACGGCGTGGCGCGCGGCGCCATGGGTACCGACGCGATCGATTACGACCGTTCCGGCAGACAGCACCTGATCGTCGGTAACTTTTCGAATCAGATGCTCGGCCTGTATCACAACGAAGGCACGGGGCTCTTCGTCGATGAAGCGCCGCGCTCGCCGGTGGGTCGCGCCAGTCTGCTCAGTCTGACGTTCGGCCTGTTCTTCTTCGATTACGATTTGGATGGACTCCCGGATATCTTCGCCGCCAATGGGCATCTGGAAGAAGAAATCGGCCGGGTGCAGCCGAAGATTCAATATGCGCAGTTGCCGTTGTTGTTCCGCAACGCCGGCAGCGGAAAGTTCGATCCCGTGGCGGGCGCCTTCAGTGAGCCGCTGGTGGCCCGCGGTGCGGCCTACGCCGATTTCGATGGCGATGGGGATCTCGATGTAATCGTATCGACGAACAATGGGAACGCCCATCTCTATCGCAACGATGGCGGGAACCGCAATCACTGGCTTCAGTTGAAGCTGACCGGCACGAAAAGCAACCGAGACGGAATTGGCGCAGTGGCACGCGTGACCAGCGCCCAGGGTAAACAGATGCAGACGGTCCACAGCGGTTCGAGCTACTGTTCCTCGAGCGATCTCGCGTTGACGTTCGGACTGGGTAAGGATCAGACGGCGAACACCGTCGAGATCGACTGGCCGAGTGGGAAACATCAGACGCTGCAGAACGTCAAATCTAATCAACGCCTTGTTGTGACTGAGAATTAAGGAGAATGCACGATGTCCTCGCACTCTCCGGCACGCAGCAGGCGCGTCTGATCCGCGAAGGCGCGATTTCGTCGTTCGATCTGATATCCGCGCACCTTGCCCGTATCGATGAAGTAAATCCTTCGTTGAATGCGGCCGTCGAGATTCTGTGCGAATCGGCCCTGCGATCGGCCCGTGATGTCGATGTCCGGAAGCCTGACACACCTCTCGCGGGCGTCCCCTTCTCAGTCAAAGACTCCATCGAAGTTGCTGGCACGGTCTGCTCCGCCGGAACGTTAGGGTATCGTAACAACCCACGCTCTGCCCAGGACGCCACACTGGTCGCGAAGCTGCGCGCGGCAGGCGGAATCCCTATTGCGCGCACCAATCTGCCCGATCTGCTTTTCGCTTTTGAAAGCGACAACCTGATCTTCGGCCGCACCAACAACCCCTATGATCTGGCGCGAACTTCTGGCGGATCAAGCGGTGGCGAAGCGGCGCTGATTGCGGTCTGTGGTTCCCCGTTCGGCCTGGGCAGCGATGCGGCCGGAAGCGTCCGCCTGCCTGCACACTATTGCGGCATCGCAGCTTTAAAACCCACCTCAGGCCGATTAGCGCGAACCGGACACGTGCCACCTGCCGGAGGCTGGATCGAAACGCTCTGGCAAATTGGCCCCATGGCGCGTCGCGTGGAAGATCTTTGCACGATGATGTCGATACTGCTCGGTCCCGATGGCATCGACCACGCCGTTGTGCCCATGCCGCTCGCTACAGATGCAACGCTCGCGAAGCTGCGAGTGGCCTTCTTCACTGACAACGGGATCCTCGCGGCCGATGCTGATACCAAGCTAACCGTGGATGCAGCCGCACGCGCACTGGCCGATTTTGTCCAGTCCGTTGACGAACGGCGACCGCCCATGATTGAACGCAGCTACGATCTCGAAATGGAAATGCTCGGTGTCGATGGCGGCGATGGGCTGCGGTTTTTCGCAGAAAGCATCGGCAGCTTCCAGACGCATCCTTTACTCGAAGCCTGGCTCGGCAAGCTGACCCGGTATCGCACAGACGTCGCCGGCTTCGCGAAGTTCTGGAGCACGCTCGATGCTTTTCGCGCCGCGATGCACGGCTTTTTGAGCAACTATGACGCACTATTGTCGCCAGTATCGTTCGGCCCAGCCGTCCCGCACGGAAAGTCAACCAACAACGAAATCTTCCCCGGCTTCAGTTACACAATGACTCACAACCTCACCGGCTGGCCGGCAGCGGTCGTGCGTTGCGGAACCTCGCGCGAAGGCCTGCCGATAGGCGTCCAGATTGCCGCCGCCCCGTGGCGCGAAGATATTGTCCTGGCCGTTGCGGAATTTCTCGAATCGGCGTGCGGAGGCTGGCAACCACCTGCAGTCTGATTTAGGCGCGTGCGCGCAGTCGGCGATTCAGCAGATCCAGCGCCGCCTGTGCCGCGAACGAACGCACGCGATCACGATCGCCAACAGGCCACACGCGATGCGTCACTTCAGTGCCATCCGGCCCCGCCACGCCGATGTACACCGTACCCACTTTCGCTTCGTCACCATCCGTCGATGGACCCGCGTTGCCGGTGAGGGAGATGGCCCAGTCGGTATGCGCTGCAGTGCGTGCGCCTTCCGCCATGGCCTTCGCGGTTTCCGGGCTCACAGCGCCGTACTCCGCAAGCAGCGCGGCAGGCACGCTCAGCGCTTCCGTTTTCATCCGCTTCGAATACGTGACGTAGCCACCGGCAAAGTAGGCAGAGCTGCCAGGAACATTCGTAATTCGCGCCGCCAATCCGCCGCCCGTAACACTTTCAGCCACCGCCAGCGTCGCCTTCGCGGCGAGGAGGTGCCTGCCGATCACCGTCTCCAACGTTGATTCGTCGCGCGAATAAACATGATCCCCCAGGGCGGCGGCGGCCAGATCGGCCATTTCCCTGCTCAGTTTACTGGCGGCCTCGGCGGTGGCGCACTGCGCGCGGAAGCGAACCTGAAGGTCGCCATCGTGCGCCAACACAGTAGTCTCCAGGTTCTCCCTGCCCACGTAGATCGGTGCAATCGTCTGATCCAGGTACGATTCCGAAATCCCGGTAACGCGCAGCACTTCGGTGTGAATCGCAGTTGGTGGAGCAATTTTCGCCAAACGCGGCAGGCACTCACGCCTGAACATGGACTTCAGTTCGGAAGGCGGGCCCGGCAGCATAACCACAAACTTGTTTCCCGCCGCACGCCACTGACCCGGCGCGGTTCCGCGATCGTTTGAGAGAATCTCCGCCCCGTCCAGCACCATTGCTTGTCGCTTATTGATCTCCGGCATCTGCCGGTTCATCGTGCGGAAACGCTGCTCGATCGCGTCCAGAATGCCGGCATCGGCGGACATGGAACATCCAACCGCCTGTGCCACCGCATCGCGAGTCAGATCGTCCTCAGTAGGACCGAGCCCGCCGGAGAGAATCACAAGATCCGCATCGCCCAGCGCACGTTGAATGGCCATGACAAGCCGTGCGCGGTCATCTCCAATTACGTGCTTCGCCGTCACCTCAATGCCAAAACTGTTGAGGTGATCGGTGATGAACAGAGAGTTCGTGTCCAGCCGCCCAGCCGTTAGCATCTCCGAGCCGACTGCGATGATTTCCGCATTCATACGACGGAGCCTTCGGCGACCATAGGGCTAAAAAACCTGGTAACCGCGGATGCCCACATCCACCCGATGAATCGCGTTCGTGGTTGCCACCAGCATGGATCGGGATGGCGAGAACGCCAGTCCCACAATACCTGGCCCCGAAAGGAAATGTTCCACCGAGCCAGCCGGAGTAATCTTCACTACGCCTTTGCGCCCCATCCAGGAGGCAGCGGAATAAAGGTTGCCATCTGCGTCGAAAGCCATGCCCTGTGGCCGTCCCAACCCACGATAGAACGTCTCCACATCGCCGTTATCGGCAATCCGGTAAATGCTGTCGAAGCTCGATGTCGTCGGGCCGCTCACATAGAGATGCTGGTCCGGTCCCCACGCCAGATGGTACGAGGAAATCGACGGCTCCACAGTAGCGTAAACAAAAATCTGACGCGTGGAACTGACCTTGAAGATTGTGCCGCTGCGGTCTCCAACGTACAAATTACCCAGCGGATCGAAACAAATACCCGTGGCCACTCCCATGCCTTCCACGAATACCGACATGTTGCCGGTAGGGGTCACCTGGTAAACAACACCGTCGAACCGGCTGGAAATATACAGCAGTTCGTCCGGACCGGCGGCGATACCGGTCGGATTCATCATGTCGTTGATGAACGGGCGCAAATTGAAATTGAGATCGATGCGATACACCGACACCGGCACCTTCTGCCCACGCGAACCGCTGAACGTCGTATAAATATTGCCGAACGCATCCACCGCCGGATTGGCGACCGGGTGCAGATTCTCGGCCACGCAGATCCCGATATCGCAATTCCACGCTTCACTCAATTTGGCGTCTTCGCCCGTGCTGCCCACTACCAGTTCGCCAGCGGAAGCGCCTTCAGGAACCTTGACGATCACCAGCGCATCGGACCCGATAACTACAGGGGCAAGCACGTCGCCGATTGTCACTCGCGGCTTGTTTCCTGCCGCCAGTCCGCGGCCGCGGATGGAAAGCTCTCCGCCTGCAATCGCAGCGGGCGGCTGCACTCCGGAGATGTGCGGCCTGCCGTCTTCGATCTTTTCTTGTGCTGCTTTACGTGTCGCCATTTTTAGTAAAAGTTCAATCGTCCCAACAAGTACAGAATAACCGCGCCGTAGACTCCGGCCATTGCGTCGTCGAGCACGATGCCCGTGCCGGCGTCCAGTTTTTCGATGCGGCGAATCGGCGGTGGTTTCCAGATATCGAATGTCCGGAACAAAATCAGTGCGAATACGAATGCCTGCCAGTTCAGCCGCGTCGCCCCAGCCAGCGTGATCCATTGCCCGACAACTTCATCTACCACCACGATTTGCGGGTCTTTTCGCCCTGTTCCAATAGCGACAGCAGTTGCCGACTGGATCGCTGGCCAAAGAATCGCCAGCGCCAGCAGACCGAACGAATACGGTGGCAAGCCGAGTTTGAACGCCAGTGGCAGGGCCACAATCAGGGCGCCAATCCCCCCAGCCGTACCGGGAGCCTTCGGAACCAGACCACAGCCAAACCATGTGGCGAACCAGAATGCGGGACCGCGCTTCATGCCGGCCGACCGGTCAACATCCGCAAGCGGCTCACTCTTCATCCTCATTCGCCTGCGAAACACGGTCAGCCGGAGTCGAAATGACGTACTTTTCCATCGCCCAGTTGTCCAGGTCCACTCCGCGGCATCGCTCGCTGCAGAAGGGCGATTCTTTATCTTCCAGGCGCACTGGCCGGTTGCAAATCGGGCATTTCATCGTGCAGGTAATTGGCTCGGGCTAATACTAATCAGCGCCGGCAAAGGCGCTGGCGGCATGATATCGCGCTCCGTTGAGGGGAGCAAGGTGCCAATCAGGTCGTAATCGTGGCTCTCGGTGATTCTGAGCATTCGCATCTGACCGGGCTGTGGTTCGTCGCCCTCTACGTCGTTGATGAGGACGTGGCCGTCGATCTCCGGCGCCTGTGTCGACATGCGCGCCTGCCAAAGCAAATCCGTCTCGGCCGAAAGGCCTTCCACCAGCACAGGCACTTCGCGCCCGCGCATCAGGCGATTCTTCGCGCGGGAAATCTTTCGCTGGATCGACATCAGCTTGCGCTTGCGGTTGTTGATGTCGCGCGCACCTACTTTACCGTCCAGAGCGAAACTGCCGCTCGTGTCTTCGTCGGAGTAAGAGAATACGCCCAAACGGTCGAGCTGAGCAGCTTCCACGAACTGGCAAAGCTCTTCAAACTCGGCATCTGTTTCGCCGGGGAAACCGGCAATAAAACTGCTGCGGATCGCCACTCCGGGAATTGTGCGCCGGACTTTTTCGAGAAGCTTGAGGAAAATGTCGCCCGACGCCCCGCGCTTCATTCGCTTCAACACACCAGCGCTGGCATGCTGCAGGGGCATGTCGATGTACTTTACGAGCGATGCGTGTTCGGCGATCGTGTCGAGCAGCTTCTGCGTGACTTTGTTTGGATAAGCATAGAGAAAACGCACCCACTTTTGCTGTGGCGTTTCGATTTCCGCAAGCCTTGCCAGCAACACTGCGAGGCCGTCTTTCAGGCCGAAGTCTTCACCATAGCAAGTAGTATCCTGGCCGATCAGATTGATTTCGCGCACGCCCTGAGCGAACAGCCGCGTGGCTTCAGAAACCACAGATTCGAAACGACGGCTGCGGAACTTGCCCCGGTATTGCGGGATTACGCAGAAGGTGCAGGGATGGTCGCAACCCTCCGCAATTTTGATGTAGGCGAAATGACGCGGCGTGGCCAGCAGGCGCGGCGTCAGATCGTGATAGAGATAGAGACCATTGTCGGCGGGCGCCGGATCGTCGATTCCTTCGCAGACCTGGACAATCTGATCGATCTGATTGGTGCCGATGATTGCATCCACTTCCGGCATGTCCTTCTGAAGATCGCCCCGGTAGCGCTCCACCAGGCATCCTGCGACGACGAGGCGCTTCGCGCGGCCAACCCTTTTGTACTCAGCCATTTCAAGAATGGTGTCGATGGATTCCTGCTTGGCGGGGTCAATGAAGCTACACGTGTTGACGACAAGGACGTCAGCCTGATCGGGATGGGGAGTCAGCTCGTGGCCGCGCGCGGCCAGTTGGCCCATCATGACTTCGCTGTCGACAAGATTTTTGGGGCAACCGAGACTTACAAAACCGACTTTCAAGAGGGGGGACCTGATTTAAGGATAGCAGGGAAGCTGATTGGGTGCTTTTCGCGCAATGGGGAGATCGGAGTCTCGGTGACCCTCCGCAGGCATTTGACCTGTCCGAACAGCGAACGTCGGATCAACGAAGTAATTCACCCACTATCATCAAGTAATGGACGCTCAGCCGGAACTGACGTTGCTGGCCAAAGCTCTCAATGAACAGGGGCTCGAAGCCATTCTCATTGGGAACATGGCGGCGGCGCTGCATGGTGCCCCTGTCTCCACCATCGATATCGATTTGTTTTTCCGTAAGACGCCCCGGAACATGCAAAAGCTGAAGCGGGTTGCGGGTGTGCTGGAAGCTGTTATTCTGCGCCCCTACTACCCTGTATCAGCCCTTTTCCGGTTGCATCGCGAACGCGACGGGTTGCAGATCGACTTCATGGGCCACATCGATGGCGTCAGATCTTATGAGAGTGTTCGCGGCAGAGCCGGCGTTTTCCAGGTTGGCGATCAGAAACTACTCGCGGCGAGTCTGGACGACATCATTCGAAGCAAGCGCGCCGCTGGCCGGGAGAAGGACCTCGCCGTAATTGGTATTCTCGAGAAGACGCGCGATGAAGAAGCGAACACCAAAGCCCCACGCAAACACGGCTCGTGACAGAAGCGCTGCGCTCAGGCTGGAATCCGAGCGCGCGCTGGTTGAACTCATTCGCTATCGGCTTTCTTTGTCCCCGGAAAAGCGCCTCAATTGCCTTCGGCGCAAGGTCGGTCTGCGCGCTACCTGCCTCTGACCTCCCCGGATCTCGAAGCCACTTGCCGTGGCATGCGCAAGGACGGTAACGTACAAAGATGGGGCAACGATGAGGAAAGAAGCACTGAGGGCCGCGACCGAGATCGCCTTCATCATCTTCCTGTTCTATTCAAATCTTCTGATGGGCGAATTCATGGGATCCGGAGCTGGGCGGGCGAGGGGCTTGGCCTGGGCGCTCGGGGACATTCTGACCGCAGCGAATTTCGCCATTGCTCTGGCCGCGGCATTTATCGGTTATCTTGTGTTTGAATTCCTACGCCGAAAACTATAACTCCCAGTGTCGCGACGCTACACCGGCTTCGCTAAATCACGATGGGTCACCTTGGTTTGATATCCCGCAGCCGCCATATTCTTGCGCACAGTTTCGGCCATCATCACGGAGCGGTGATGTCCCCCGGTGCAGCCAAACCCGATCGTCAGGTAACTCTTGCCTTCCCGGATGTAATGCGGCAGCAGATAAGTCAGCAGATCCGTGATTCTTTGAATGAACTCACCTGTCTGGGGAAATGACCGAATGTACCGGGCTACGGCCGGGTTCTTCCCTGTCAGCTGTTTGAATTTGGGAATGTAATTCGGGTTTGGCAGGAAGCGCACATCAAAAACCAGATCGCAATCCGGTGGCAAACCATGTCGAAAGCCGAAACTGGTGAGATAGATCAGGATCCGCGAACCTTCACCTTCGCCCTGAAACTTTTGCTTGATGAAATCGCGCAGGTCGTGGACGTTGAACTTCGACGTACTGATCGTGAGATCGGCAAGCGCGCGGATCGGAGCCAGCAGTCGCCGCTCGGCCGAGATGCTCTGGCCAATAGCCTTCTCTCCGCCCGCCAACGGGTGTGGTCGACGGGTTTCGCTGAAACGACGGACAATCGTTCCATCGTCGGCTTCCAGGAACACCAGACGTGTGTTCACGCTCCCTTTAATCGCCTTGTAAATCGCCGGGAACTTCTTTAGTCCGCTTCCTTCACGGACGTCCACCACCAATGCCGCGTGCCGCGTCGAAGTGGAGTCGCGCACCAGGTCGGCGAACTTGGGAATCAGTTCCACCGGCATGTTATCCACCGAGTAATATCCCAGATCCTCGAGCGCACGCAGGACAGAGCCCTTGCCGGACCCGCTCATGCCTGTGATGATGACCAGTTCCGACGACGAGGGTTTTGAGCGCTTCGTTGCCATGCCGATACTCCGTTTCTGAGTTTTAGTGTAACGTCACAAGGCGGCAGTGCTACTTCCCGAACCACTTCTTCAGTCTCGCGCGCGCAGCATCAATGTAGCTCGTCCTTTTGGCCGCCACCGGCGCATGAAGCTCAATCGGCTTATCCACTGCACCTCCCAGATCCGCCTCCGCGAGCACCTCGCACGGCTTTACGCCTGCCGGGCGCACGGTATTGCCAGTCAGCGTGTACTGCTTTCTTACCCGCGCGCCGGTCTTGTCTTCGACGCAAACGGAAAACTCACCTTCTTTGGCGATGACAGGGAGATATCCGCGCTCGCGCCTCTGAATGTACGCAGTCTCGTAACGATGCTTCCTCTCACTCCAGGTAAAGACGCGATAGCTGTCGAAATCATGATCTTGTCCCAACGATTCGGCGGTGGTCCACAACCAGATATCCTTCTTCTCGCCGTGATCGTTCACCGTACCAATCGAAAAATATGACGTAATGCGATGCCCCTCGGCATACTGCGCCACCTCGTCCGGAATCGACATATAGACCCGGCTGGTGAGCACCCAGCCGCTCTGCCCGCCAGAAGTGCGGATCAGAGTCCAGTCGTCCTGCGCCGTCGGGGGAGTGTCCGCATCCGCCTCAACCCCACGCTCCTTCGAAAGGGCAACCCAGTCCACCGGCGGTGCCGGCGCTGCGGGTGACGGCGGAGGAGGCACGCTGGCGTCGGCATACTTCTTTGACGTAGACTTCTTCACGGGCGCCACGGCCTTAGCCCTCGGTTTGATCAGCTCACGCTTCGGTTGTTTCGCCGCTCGCGGCACAATACGGTGCGTAATGACGTCAAAAGTCTCTTTCTCCTTGACTTGCACGAAGCTGGGCGAATTGCGGTTTGGTTCGGTGTGAACATTCAGCACGTCGTATGTGGTTGCCTTGCCCTGCGAAGGTAGTCCGGCCGTTTGTTCGGCGAGTTTGCGCAGTCGGGACATCTGGGCTGAATCCAGCAGTTGCCGATCCTCAGTCCAGCCTTCTACTCCTTTATCGGTGCGGATCTTATACCAAAGCCTCCGCTGGGCGACAATCTCAACATGATCGCCATGGTGCGCTACCGCAACACTGGCGGACTTCACATCGATATCCTTGCGGATACTCAGCGTGGCGGGGCCAACGAACGCTTCTCCGATTGCGGGGGCCTGTTCCGGCGCCGGCGCGCAGGTCGTCAACACGAGCGCAAACGCGGCAAATGCGACTCTTGCAGCGGCTGGCACGTGGTTCCAGATCCGGCTGCTCCGGCTGCCCATGCTTCGTTTCACGCCATCGCCCGGCGCAATGCCGCGAGCTTCTCATTCGCCGCGCCGGAATCAATCGACTGCGCCGCCAAAGCCACGCCCGCCTTCCAGTCTTCAGCCTTTCCCGACGCCACCAGAGCCAGGGAAGAATTCATCAGCACAATATCCCGCGGCGCGCCGTGTTCGCCGCCCAGAACGGCCTCCGCAATCGCCCGGTTCCGTGCCGCGTCGCCACCCAGCAGCGATTCGAACGGATGCCGGGGAATTCCGAAGTCTTCCGGCGTCAGCGTCATGCGCGTCACACTTCCCCCCCGAACGTCAAACACCGTCGCAGGACCTGTAACAGTCAACTCACCCAGTCCGTCCGATCCATGCACGACATACCCGCGCTCCAGACCAAGCCTCGCCAGCGCCCCTGCGATCTTTTCGGCGGCGTCGGTGGACCATGTGCCGGTGACTTGCACTTCCGCCCGTGCCGGATTCGATAGCGGTCCCAGATAATTGAACGCCGTCCGCATCTTCAGTTCGAGCCGTACCGGCTGCACGTGCTTCATCGCGGTATGAAACGCGGGCGCGAAAAGAAAGGCGATTCCCGCGTCGCGGATCGCAGCGGCCGCGACTTCCGCCGTCACGTGCGTCCGGACGCCCATTGCCTCCAGTAGATCGGCGCTGCCGCATTGGCTCGAAATCGAGCGGTTGCCGTGTTTAGCCACATGCATTCCCGCGCCCGCCACCACAATGGCCGTGAGCGTCGAAATGTTGAACGTGCCTTTTCCACCGCCGCCTGTGCCACAGGTGTCCAACAGCGGCCGAACCGAAGAGTCGATTGGCAAAGGCGTGGAAGCTTCCCGCATGGCCCGCGCGAAACCAGTTAGCTCCTCCACCGTTTCGCCTTTCATTCGCAATGCGGTCAGGAACGCTGCGGTTATCACGGGGGTCGATTCGCCAGCCAGAAGTGCGCGCATGGCGGCTTCAGCCTGTTGTTCGGAAAGCGAGTGGCCGCTAGTGACGGCATGGAGTAGTTCGAGGGTCACGACGATCTTGTTTTATCTTCGCAAGAACGTAACTCCCGGCACGGCAAACCCCCAAAACCCCCATGTTAAAGTTGGAACTTCAGGGTTTCGGAGCGCAATCTCCGCAGCTTTTTCAACTCCAGGCACAGTTCCAATGAAAATTCACGAGTATCAGGCCAAAGCGATTCTGGCCAAATACAATGTCCCCGTACCTCGCGGGGAGGTGGCGTTCAGCGTCGCCGAAGCCGGGGCGGTTGCGAAAAAACTCGGCGGCAGCGTCGTAGTTAAAGCGCAAATCCACGCTGGTGGCCGCGGTAAGGGTGGCGGCGTCAAAGTGGCGAAGGATGAAGCTGATGCCATCGCCATTGCCCAGAAGATTCTCGGCATGACGCTGGTGACGCACCAGACCGGTCCTGAAGGGCGTCTCGTGCAGCGCCTCCTCGTGGAAGAGACGCTTCCTATCGATAAGGAACTATACCTGGGTATCGTGCTGGATCGCGCCACGGGCAAGCTCATTTTCATGGCGTCGGCAGCGGGCGGCATGGAAATCGAAGAAGTCGCCCACAACACCCCCGAAGCCATCCTGAAAGAAGTGATCGATCCCGGTATCGGCCTGCAGCCCTATCAGGCGCGCAAACTCGCTTTCGGTATCGGCATTCCCGCCGTTGCCGTCAACGGTGCGGTAGCCGCCATGATTGCCCTCTCGAAGGCCTGCCTCGAACTCGACGCCTCCCTCGCCGAAATTAACCCGTTCATCACCACGAAGGACAACAAGGTTTACGCGCTCGACGCCAAGATCAACTTCGACGACAACGCGCTGTTCCGCCACAAGGACATCGCCGAACTTCGCGATCTGAACGAAGAGGATCCGCTCGAAGTGGAAGCGTCGAAATACGGCCTCAACTACATCAAGCTCGATGGCACCGTCGGCTGCATGGTCAACGGCGCAGGCCTCGCCATGGGCACCATGGACATCATTAAGTACGCTGGCGGCAGCCCCGCCAATTTCCTCGACGTCGGTGGCGGCGCTAACGCGGAACAGGTCAAGAACGCCTTCCGAATTTTGCTTTCTGACCCCAACGTGAAGGCTGTACTGATCAACATCTTCGGCGGAATTCTGCGCTGCGACACGCTGGCTACCGGAGTGGTCGCCGCCGCGCGCGATCTGGGCATTCAGGTTCCGATCGTCATCAGGATGGAAGGCACCAACGTGGAGCAGGGCATTAAGATTCTTCTCGATTCAGGGTTTAACTTCACGATCGCCGACGGCATGAAAGACGCCGCCGATAAAGTCGTGGCGCTTGCAGGAGGTGCGAAGTGAGCGTACTTGTAAACAAAGAAACCCGCCTCCTCGTGCAGGGCTTCACCGGTAAAGAGGGCACCTTCCACGCCGAACAGGCCATCGCCTACGGCACGAACGTCGTCGGCGGTGTCACCCCCGGCAAAGGCGGCCAGAAGCATCTCGATCGGCCCGTCTTCAATACGGTCAGCCAGGCCGTGAAGGAAACCGGCGCAAACGCTACAGTGATCTTCGTTCCGCCTCCGTTTGCCGCCGACGGCATCATGGAAGCGGCCGACGCGGGCATTCCTCTGATCGTTTGCATCACCGAAGGCATCCCGGTCGTCGACATGGTGAAGGTCTGGAGCTTCCTCAAAGACAAGAAGTCTCGTCTGATTGGACCCAACTGCCCCGGCGTCATCTCGCCCGGCAAGTGCAAGATCGGCATCATGCCCGGTCACATCCATCTCGAAGGCAACGTCGGTGTTGTGTCGCGCTCTGGCACTCTCACCTATGAAGCCGTTGGCCAGTTGACGAAGCTCGGCATCGGTCAATCCACCTGCATCGGTATCGGTGGCGATCCGATCATCGGCACCACGTTCATGGATGCAATTCAGCTGTTCGATGCCGATCCCGACACGCATGCCATCGTCATGATCGGTGAAATCGGCGGCAATGCGGAAGAAACAGCGGCGGCCTACATCGGCAAGCACGTGAAGAAGCCGGTAGTAGGTTTCATCGCGGGTCAGACAGCCCCTCCCGGACGCCGCATGGGTCATGCCGGCGCCATCATTTCCGGAGGCTCCGGCGCGGCCGTAGACAAGATCAAGGCCATGGAAGCGGCGGGAATCACGGTGTGTTCATCCCCCGCCCAAATCGGCGAAAACATTCAGAAACGACTCAAAAAGAACTAGAACAACGACATGCAGACGACATTTTCCATCATCAAACCGGACGCAGTGAAGCTGGGCAACGCGGGCAAGATCCTCGCGATTCTGGAAGGCGCGGGTTTCCGCATTAAAGCACTGCGCATGCTGAAGCTCAGCCAGTCACAAGCAGAAGGCTTCTACGCCGTTCACCGCGAGCGCCCGTTTTTCGGGAGCCTTGTGAAGTTCATGACCGAAGGTTCGGTCATCGTGATGGCTCTCGAGCGTGAGGACGCCGTGCTGAAACTCCGCGAAGTCATGGGCGCCACCAACCCGGCCAACGCCGCCGATGGCACCATCCGCAAACTCTTCGCGGAGAGCATCGAACGCAACTCGATCCACGGTTCGGACGCGCCGGAAACCGCAGCCGAAGAACTCAAGTACTTCTTCACCACGCAGGAACTGAACCAGATCTAATTCGCCGAGGGCCGGTCCACATGGTCGATCACGATCGTGTCGACCGGCCCTTTTGACGATTCCAGCTTCAGCCCCAGTTGCTCCTGCACCGCCGTGAAAATCGTTGGCCCTGAGTTCGCGGGAACGGAATCCGCGCTTTCGGCCGCGGCCACATCCGGCGTCCATTCAAGCACGTAATCGTACTTCTCCGTTAGTCCGGTCTTATCCACCACCGGGCGCCCAACGATATTCGAAAGCGTGTTCGCCAGCATGGATACCGGCGCAGCCATCCCCTGACTGCGCCCGCGGTCGCCCCGTACTCCCTGGTTCGCGCCTGGCGTTGGCGTCACGGCTTTCAGCTTCGACCCGGTCTTCGCCACAGTCAACACATAGATCGGCTCCTCCTTCGTCTCCGTGTGGACGACCAGCCCAAACCGATCCGCCAATAACGCCCTGACCCGCTCCTTCCATTGGTCGTCGCGCATTTTGCGCTGCTCGTCGGTCATCGCCGATAAATCGGTGCTTCCCGTCGCACTTTCTGCCCGTTCCGGTTTCGCCGTGATATCGTAACGCTCCGAGCCGACCCACCCAGGCCCTCCGGAGAGCTGGAAATCGCGAATGCCATAGGCCATAGTGATGACATTTCGCAGCGGAACATTCGTCACCTTCAGGCCACCGGCCCGATCCGTCAGGATCGAACTGCCTTTGGCGTCCGGATCAGACGGCTTGATCGACGCAACTTCAAATTGCAACTGCTGAGTGAATGCCACTGCGGGAAGCAGCAGCGCGGCGAGGATACTGAGTGGTCGCAGCATAGGTATCCGTTGTACGACTGCCTTGGCTTTTCGTTAGCTCAGTCAAAATGGAATTGCCCAAACCCCTTAAACGTGCAGTCGTTCCTCAAAACTGACCTGAAATCTCGATCCCCGCCCCGGCTCGCTCGTGCCCTCGATTACGGCATCATGCGCCACCGCCACACTCTGCGCCAGCGACAACCCTAATCCATGGCCTCCATCCGAACGCGCCTTGTTTGCCCGGTAAAAGCGTTGAAAGATATGCGGAAGATCTTCCGCCGCGATCCCGATCCCCTGATCCTCCACCGCCGCAATGATTCTTCCGTCCTTCTTCGAAACAGTGACCGTCACCTCGGAGCCTGCGGGCGAGTACTTCAGAGCATTATCCAGCAGCGCAAGAAAAAGCCGCCGCAGCGCCGCGGTGTTACCCGCAATCGTCGCTGCCTCTGGTCCTGCCGCCACGCGAATGCGAATCTCCTTCGCAGCCGCCAGTCCGTGCAACTCCTGCACCGCATCGCGCACCACCTCGCGAAGATCCACAGGCTCCATCGCCATTCCCGCGCGCGCATCACGCCGGGCCAGAAAAAGCAGGTCTTCCACCAGTTGCGTCATCCGTTCAGATTCCGCCGCGATCTCCCGCAGCGATTCCCGATACGCTTCCGGATCCCGCTCGCGGCGCAGCGACAACTCGGCGCTGGTTCGGATCACCGCCACTGGCGTCCGTAGTTCGTGCGATGCATCCGCGGCAAATCGCGAGAGGACCGCAACCGCCGATTCCAGGCGTGCCAGTGTTGCATTCCACGTCTCGGCCAGACGTTCCAGCTCATCGCCCGTTCCCGGCGCAGGCAAACGCAGCGCCAGATTTTCAATTCCAATCGCCCGCGCCGCCGACGTGATCTCATCCACCGGCTTCAGTGCTCGCCGACTCAGCCATGCGCCGCCCAGGCAGGAAACCAGGATCACCACAGGCAGAAAGCTCAACAGTAACGTTCCCAGCAGGTCCAGTGCCCGATGCATACCCGCCCGCGGCGCGCCGATCTCCAGGATATAGCGCTGATCGCCCACGACGATGAACCGAGTCACCACCTCGTAACCCGCCCACGCTTCATTCCCTGCGGCGCGATAATGAAACGGCGTCCCCTTTCCCGTGGGCCGCAATTCCACATAGCTGGAAGAAGGCAAGCCATGGCAAAACTCTTCCAGTTCATCGTCCAGATTCACCGCCGGGACTTCCATTGCCTCCCGCTGCATAAACGTTTCAAGCCGCGTAACCTCGTCCTCAAGCCCGTGTCGAAGATCGCGCCGCAGTCTCTGCTGCATCATCGTCCACACCAGGCCACTGAACACACACAGCACCGCCGCCAGTATCAGCGCGTACCAGACGGTCAGCCGAAAACGAATGGAGCGCGTATTCACCCGCATTTGCATCACCCGAACTACGACTCCCGCATCACGTAACCCACACCCCGCACCGTGTGAATCAGCTTCGGCTCCACAGCGTCCACTTTAAGCCGCAGCAATCGGACAAACGCTTCAATTGTGTTGCCGCCAACATCGCTGTCAAAGCCCCAGACCGATTCCAGAATCGTATCCCGCGTGATAACCCGGTTGTGATTTCGCATCAGCAATTCCAGCAGGCTGAACTCCCGCGGAGTCAGCGTCACCGGCTGTCCCGCGCGTGTCACAAAACGCGTCGAAGGGTCAAGCTTCAGATCGGCTACTTCAAGGCATACCGGCCGCGGAATGGCTCCACGCCGACTCACCGCCCGCAGCCGTGCCAGAAAAATATCGAAGGAAAATGGTTTCGTGAGGTAATCGTCCGCGCCCGCATCCAGTCCCGCAATCACGCTCGCCGCGGTGTCGCGCGCAGTGAGCATCAGCACGGGCGTCTGATTACGTGCTTCCCGCAGCTTACGTGCTATAGCCAGTCCGTCCATGCCAGGCAGCATCACGTCCAGCACGATCACGTCGAAGTCGGCCGATCGCGCCATCTCATAGCCTTCAACGCCCTCATTGGCGACAAAGACCTGATGGCCCTCTTCGGTCAGGCCGCGTTTCAGCAACTCGGCCATCCGCTTCTCGTCTTCAACGACCAGGATTCGCACTCAACCTAATCGTAAGTCAGTGGGCCCGTTCATGCCCTACTTCTTTACCGCCTCGCGGAATGATCGCTCCTGCATATCATTCGGATCCGTGGAAGGATTCGTCGCATCCCGCCACAGCCAGCGCATCATCTCCGGCATAATCGCGCCGCCGAACTTCTGTCCGTGCAGGTTCATGCCAAACGAATAGTTCACGTCGTAACCTTTCGCCGTGAGCGCCTTCATCAGCCGCACGTTTTGGTAAAACCAGTCGCGGTTCGGATCGGCATTACGATTATCGTTGCGCCCGTCGCAGAGGAATACGCGGATGGGCTTCTTCTCGCTCGCCAGCACCCGCTCGGGATATACATAGCCGCCGCGGATGTTCGTGAAGCTCCCCACGTTGCTCAGCACCTTGCGGAAATCGTTGGGACGTTCCCACGCCACCATGAACGCCGCGATAGCGCCCGAACTCGACCCGCCAATGCCATGCATCTCCGGATCCTTCGAAATGTTATAGACCTTATTAAGCGCTGGCATCAATTCTTCCGTTACCACTCGTGGATATTTGTCATCCGGCGTGTTGTACTCCGTCGGACGATTGGTCGTGCGGTCGCCCCAGTCGCCGTCCGCCGATGGCGGTTCCGGCTGTTCCGGCGTGCGCCCCGGATTGATGAATACTCCCAGCATCACCGGGATTTCTTTCCTGTAAATCAGGTTGTCCATCACGTTCTGCGCCCGCAAATCCCCATTCGGATCTTTAAACGCCTGCCCGTCCTGAAACACCATCAGCGCGGCCGGAACTTTCGGATCGTACTGCGCCGGAACGTATACCCAATATGTATGTTGCGTACCTGGGAAGACATTGCTCTCTATGTGGAAAGGCCCCTGTATCTCACCCTTCGGCACACCATCCTGCGGCATCGAGTCCGGCCCCAGACGATATTGCGAATTCGGCGCCATGCCCTGAGGTGGGGCAACATTGCCCCCTCCTCCGCCACGTCCGCTTCCGCCACGCCCGCCGCGTCCGCTGCCACCACGCCCGCCAAAACCCGAGCCTCCCGGTGCGCCGGCACCCGGCCCCTGCCCTTGTGCGAGCACCATCGCCGTCGCACAAAGCAATACCAATCCCGTTAAGTATGTTGCTGTCTTTTTCATATGTTTTTCAGCTGCCCCTCAGTGTCTTACCGTGCTGGAATATCAGGACCCTGCCGGAAAATGTTATCACAGAAATCCCGGAAGGCGAACTGCCTTCCTCTCTGCCTGCCACCACCTCCAGGTGGAAACAGAAAAGTCAGTGCGATAACATACGAGCTAGTACGTATTTCTGAAATCCGCCATCTGCGCATGCCCGATAACCCTCTGCTCTCCATCCATTTCTCTATCCCCTTCGACCAGGTTCGCGCGGAACATGTCGAGCCCGGCATCAATCAATTGTTGGCGCAGGCGAACCAGCGCATCGACGCCCTCGTCGCCGATTCTTCTCCCCGCACTTTCGATAACACGATGCTCGCCCTCGAGCGCGCCACCGAAAATCTCGACTACGCCATCACCGTTGTCCGCCATCTCGAAGGCGTCGCCACCTCTCCCGAACTCCGCGCCGCGTGGAATGCCGTCGAGCCGGAAACCAGCGCCTTCTATTCGCGCATCCCGCTCAACGCCGGGCTTTGGAAGCAACTCCAGGCCTTCGCCGCTACCGATGAAGCGAAATCTCTCACCGGCACCCGCCTTCGCTTCCTCACTAAAACGATGGACTCATTCCGCCGTTGCGGAGCTGAACTGGACGCCGCCGGTAAACAGCGTCTCGCCGATATTGACGTCGAACTCGCCAGGTGGACAACGAAGTTTTCAGAAAACGTTCTCGATTCCACCAATGCATTCGAATTGATTGTCACCGATGAGACGAAACTCGCGGGCCTGCCACCCAGCGCCATTGCGGCAGCCCGTCAGAACGCCGAATCGAAAGGCGTAGCCGGATACCGCTTCACTCTCCAGGCCCCCAGTCTCAACCCCGCACTCACCTATCTCGACGACGCCGGAATCCGCGAACAGCTCTATCGTGCCAACATCGCCCGCGCCACCGAGCCTGCACGCGATAACCGCCCCATCATCGGCAGCATCCTGCAACTTCGCCGCGAAAAAGCCACCCTCCTCGGTTTTTCCGATTTCGCCGATTTCGTCGTTTACGATCGCATGGCCCACACTGGCGCGCGCGCCATGTCTTTTCTCGAAGATCTGCGAAAGCGCACCGATCCTGCCTTCGCCAAAGAAAACGCCGCCCTCGAAGCCTTCGCCGGACGCAAACTCAGCCCCTGGGATATCGGCTACTACGCCGAGCTCCAGCGCCGCAAGCTCTACGAATTCGACGAAGAGCAACTCCGTCCCTACTTCCCAGCCCAGCCCGTTGTCGATGGCATGTTCGACATAGTAGAAAAACTCTACGGCATCAAAGTGAAAGCGCGCGACGGTGTCCCCGTCTGGCATCCCGACGTCCGCTATTACGAAGTTTTCGATGGCGATCTCCTCCTCGGCGCCTTCTATGCCGATTGGTTCCCGCGCGAAACCAAGCGCGATGGCGCATGGATGGACGGCTTCATCACAGGTGTCGACGTCCCCGGCGTCAACTTGGAGGGAAACGTCACCCCAACAAAGTTCGAACCCCACGTCGGCTGTGTCTGCGGCAACATGACTCCGCCCCTCGGCGACAAGCCCGCCCTCCTCACTCATCGCGAAGTTGAAACCGTCTTCCACGAGTTCGGCCACCTGCTCCACCACGTCCTCAGCCGCGTTGAAGTCAAAAGTCTCGCCGGTACCGCGGTCGCCTGGGATTTCGTCGAACTCCCCAGTCAGATCATGGAAAACTGGTGTTGGGAACGCGCCGCTCTCGACATGTTCGCCCGCCATTACGAAACCGGCCAGCCCATCCCCGAAGACCTCTATCAAAAGATGGTCGGCGCCCGCACCTATCGTGGAGCCAACGCGCAAATGCGTCAGCTCGGCTTCGGCTACGTCGATCTCAAACTACACCGCGATTACGATCCCGCCCGTGATGGCGACGTGTGCCGCTACGCCCGCAACATCCTCCAGCAGTTCAACGCGGCGCCGCTGCCTGAGGATTACGCCATGATCGCCGCCTTCACCCACCTGTTCGCCAGCCCCGTCGGCTATGGAGCCGGCTACTACTCTTACAAGTGGGCCGAGGTTCTCGATGCCGACGCGTTCACCCGCTTCCGCGAAGAAGGCATCTTCAGCCGCGAGGCCGGCAGCGCCTTCCGCGAACACATCCTCTCGAAGGGCGACAGCGCCGATCCCGCCGAACTATATCGTCTTTTCATGGGCCGCGATCCCGACCCCAACGCTCTGCTCACCCGCTCCGGCCTCCAGTAGCGTTATTCTAAAGCCGTACCGATGTATCTCAAAATTCTGTCGCACCCCGTCTTCGTAAATCTCAACTTCCACATGCCGATGGTCGTTGACCTCTCGCATCCGCTCGTCATGATCACCGGCGATAACGGCTCCGGCAAATCCACCCTCCTGCACTCCATCCACTACGCCCTCAAAGGCGAGAAGGCCGAAGGCTACTCCTACCGTCTTGATCGCGGTGACGTCAAACCCGGCGGCGTCTTCCTCTTCGACGCCGAAGCTCACAACCCCCGCATGCAGCTCGAAGTCTTCCGCGATCAGCCCGAGATGCTCGAATTCCTCCAGCTGGCCAGCCACGGCCAGGTCATGCTGGCAATGTTCCGCACCAACTTCCCGTCCCTCGAATCCGGCACCACGCTCCTCCTCGATGAACCTGAAATGGCGCTCTCCGTCTCCAACCAGCGCCGCATCCTCAAGATGCTCCAGGAACTGGTAGCAGAACGAGGCTTCCGCATCATCTGCGCCACCCACTCCCCGGTCCTGATAGAAGACCCATCCACCTACGTCATCAACCTCGATAACCACGTAAACCGCAACGTACCCCTCGAATCCTTCGGAGTAGAAGGCGCCAGCACCATTCAGTAGGTTTTCTTTGCGTCTTTGCGCATCTCTTTGCGTCTTTGCGTGAAACGGCCTTTTAGCATAAACTCTTATCCATATGGATTCAGTTAACCGCCGCCGTTTCATGCAGGCCGTAGGACCCGCTAGTCTGATCCCCGCGCTTCCCCCCGGACTCTTCGCCCAAAACATCGGCCCCAAAGTAATCGAGGAAGTAGTCCCGCCCTCCCCCGAAGCCAGCGCCAAACCTCAATACTCCATAAAATTCGCCGTCATCGGTGTCGATCACAACCACATCCTCTCCATCACCTCCGCCGTCCAGCGCGGTGGCGGCCAGCTCGTCTCCGTCCTCTCCGCCAACCCGCAATACCCCAAAGCCCTCGCCGATTTCCAGGCTCGCTTCCCCGGCGTCAAAATCGCCCGCAACGAAGATGAAATCCTGAACGACCCCGAAATCAAGCTCGTCTGCGGCGCTCCCATTCCCGATCAGCGCGCCGCCCTCGGCATCCGCGTCATGAGGCATGGCAAAGATTACCTTGCCGATAAGCCCGGCATCATCACCCTCGAACAACTCGCCGAGGTTCGCAAAGTCATCAGGGAAACCGGCCGCATCTACGCCATCCTTTTCTCCGAACGGCTCGAAGTCAAAGCCGCCGTCAAAGCCGGTGAGCTCGTCAAAGCCGGCGCCATCGGCAAGGTCGTCCAGACCGTCAACCTCGCCCCCCACCAGGTCAACGCCCCGTCGCGGCCCGACTGGTTCTGGGACCCCGCCCGCTACGGCGGCATCCTCTGCGACATCGGCTCCCATCAGGTCGATCAGTTCGTCTACTACACCGGCAGCACCGTGGCCGACGTCTCTGCCTCTCAAATCGCCAACGTCCGCTACCCCAACTATCCGAAGTTTCAGGATTTCGGCGACATCATGCTCCACGGCAACGGCGGCGCAGGCTACGTCCGCGTCGATTGGTTTACCCCCGGCGGCGTCGGTGTCTGGGGCGATGGCCGCCTCTTCATCCTCGGGACGGAAGGCTACATCGAACTCCGCAAGTACGCCGATATCGCAGGCCGCAAAGGCGGCAACCACCTTCTGCTCGTCGATCAAAAAGTGCAGCGCTACATCGATTGCAACAACGTCTACCTCCCGTTCGGCGCGCAGTTCGTCGGCGACGTCGTCAACCGCACTCACATCGCGCAGGATCAGGAACAGGCGCTGCTCGCCACTGAACTCGTGCTCAAAGCGCAGAAGAATGCGAGAGCCCTCAGCTTTACGTCATAAATAGTTGCTAACTTTCACTTCATAAGCGTATGACCACTTCCCGCCGCACATTCCTGAAGGCTGCCGCCGGCGCTGCCGCGATAACTGGTTTCCCAACCATCGTCCCCTCCAGCGTCTTCGGCCAAAACTCCCCCGGCAACCGCATCAACATCGGCGCGATAGGCGTCGGCCGCATCTCCCGCGGGCACGATCTTCCCGGCATCTGGCAGTACGATACCGCCCGCATCATGGCCGTCTGCGATCTCGATTCCAACCGCGTCGAACTCGGCAAGAAACTCATCAACGAGTACTACGCCAAAAAATCCGGCAAGCCCTGGGACGGTGTCACCGGCTACCACCGCTATCAGGACCTCCTCGCCAATAAAGACATCGACGCCGTTGTCATCTCCACGCCCGATCATCAGCACGCCACCTGCGCCGTAGCCGCCGTTCGCGCCGGCAAAGACGTCTATCTCCAGAAGCCCGCGTCTCTAACTATTTCCGAAGGCCGCTTCCTCAGCGATACCGTGCAGAAATCCGGCCGCATATTCCAGATCGGTTCGCAGCAGCGCTCCTGGAAGCAGTTCCATCGCGCCTGTGAACTCGTACGCAACGGCCGCATCGGCCAGCTCAAGCACGTGGAAATCGGCTTGCCCGGCGACCCCAGTGGCCCCGAGGCTCCCGAGATGCCCGTCCCCGCCAACCTGAATTACGACGCCTGGCTCGGCTCCACGCCTCTCAAGTACTACACCGAAATCCGTGTGCATCCCCAAAAAGATTTCAGTCGACCCGGCTGGCTCCGCTGCGAACAGTTCGGCGCCGGCATGATCACCGGCTGGGGCGCGCACCACGTCGATACCGCCCACTGGGGCATGGATACCGAACGCACCGGGCCAGTCGAAATCTGGGGCACCGCCGAATTCCCCACTAGCGGCCTGTGGGACGTTCACGGCAAATTCAAGACCGAAGCCATCTACGCCAACGGCATGACCATGGCCATCTCCGGCGACTATCCGAACGGCATCAAATTCTACGGCAGTGAAGGCTGGCTCTTCGTCACCCGCGACGAACTGGTCACCGATTCCGACCCCGTCAGCGGTGCCAAGGTCGAACCGTTAGTCGCCAGCAATCCAAAGATCCTCACAAGCGTAATCGGACCCAACGAAGTCCATCTCTACGAAAGTGCGGAGCATCACGGCAACTGGCTCGAATGCATCCGCAGCCGCAAAGAAACCGCCGCCCCCGTCGAGATCGCCCACCGCGCCTGCTCCACCTGCCTGCTGCACCACATCGCCATGAAGACCAAACGCCGCCTCCACTGGGACCCGGCCAAAGAGCGCTTCCAAAACGACGATGCCGCCAACGCCCTCCTAAGCCGCCCCCAAAGAAAGCCCTACATCCTGGCCTGAGAATGTGATCTTCAGAGCAAATCGGTAATCGACTCGATGGAAACCGACCTCATCTGCGCCACCTCAGACAGAATTCCATGAAGCGTGCCGCTCTTCAGCGGGTTATGCATAGGGACAGTGATGGTGTGGACCGGATCTCCCTCATGTCGAAGTCGTACGTGACTGCCCTTCTGACGGATGACTCCATAGCCGAGGCGTTCCAGCGCCCGAATGACGCGATCTGCGGAAACTCCGCGAGGCAATTTCACGCCGCTTCGACCGCGATCAATTCGTCCTTGACGTAATGCAGTTGAACCAGCCTCGGATGAACAGGCGCATCTTCAAAGTGAACCGAGGTCGCCTCGATGACATTAGCGCGTAACTCTTCCCACGTGTCACCCTCAGTGAAGATTCCATGGCCGAGCGCGCGGGCGCAATAGCCACCTTCCTCCGCGTCGCGAACCTCGAAGATCAACTCCATAGTAATAGAATAGCTGAATTGTTCATTGGCAGTGCCTGCGAACCGCCGTTTATCCGTGTCTCATCCGTGTTTATCCGTGGCCAATCACAACCCTCAAATAATTATTTCCTGCGCCTAAGCGTCTTTATTTCCTTCATTGAGGCCAGTTGGCTTCGTTTCTCTCCCCCCAGCGCCGTGATACTTCTTGAGCGTGACAGAGACCTTCAACGACCGTTGGGAATGCGACATTCCTGCCGCCGAAATCCAGCCACCAGACGAGACCGATGCCTCCATATTCGCCCGCACCCGTCTCGCCTTTGACCCGGACCTGAAGCAAACGGAAGTGCTGCGCTCAGACGCCAAACGCGGCATCTTAAATTGCTCCCGCCAGTGGGGGAAATCGACCGTCACGGCCGCAAAAGCCGTACATCGCGCATTCACGCGAAGCGAAAGCCTCGTCCTCGTAGCCAGCCCGTCAGAACGGCAATCGGCGGAATTCATGCGCAAGGCGAGCGGGATGGTGCGGCAACTGGGTATCCGGCCAAAGGGCGACGGGAAGAACGATGTCTCACTGCTCCTTCCCAACGGATCCAGGATTATCGGCCTCCCGGGAGCGGAAGCCACCGTCCGCGGGTTTTCCGCAGTGTCGCTGATCTTAATCGATGAAGCGTCGCGCGTGTCTGAGGAAATGTATACAGCGCTGCGCCCGATGCTCGCGGTGGGTGATGGCGATTTGTGGCTCATGAGCACCCCATGGGGCCAGCGCGGATTCTTTTACGAAGCCTGGTCTGGCGGAGATGAGGAATGGTTTCGCGTAAGCGTGACCGCGCACGACTGCGCCCGGATCTCGGCGAACTTTCTGGATGGAGAGCGCCGCGCGATGGATGCCGCGAAGTTCGCTCAGGAGTATTTGTGCGAGTTCACCGGAAGCGGCATGGAGTATTTCGACAGGGCGTCTATTGAGGCAGCTTTGGACGAAACTGTTCCTGAACTGAACGTCAGAGACTTCGGCCACAGATAACAACAAGGAAAAAACTATGTACTTCGTAGGTTTGGATTTGGGCCAGCGCGTGGATTTCTCCGCTCTCGTGGTCGTCGAGCGGATTGAGCGGCGCCTCGCGTTTCAGCAGAGCCAGTTTGCGGGCCTCGTAGTCCGGTATGCCGAACGAATGCCCTTGGGAACTCCCTATCCGCGCGTAGTGGCGCGTGTGCGGGAGATTGTGCGGTGCGATGAACTGCTCGGGAAATGTTCCCTCTCCGTGGACGCTACCGGCGTGGGAGCACCGGTGGTGGATATGCTGTCGGCCGCCCAACTGGGCTGTGAATTGAACGCAGTGGTGATGACGGGTGGCCAGGCGGCCACTGGAGGGTCGGTGCCCAAACGCGATCTTCTCGCCGAGGTGCAGGTGTTGCTCGACGCCGGCGAGTTGAGAATTGGAAAGATCAGAGAGGCTGCGCGGTTGATGCGGGAGTTAGCGGATGTGCGGATGTCCCTAAGCAAATCCGGCCGCATGGCCTTAGGAGCCGAGGGGACCGGGCAGCATGACGATCTGGTGATTGCCCTCGCGCTGGCCTGCTGGCGAGCCAAAAGGCGGCGAGTAATTGGCGAAGTAGGGCGCAGATTGATCTAAGGAGGATTTATGGACGAAGCTGAAAAAAGCATAGAAGAGAAGCTGGCACTGGCGGATTGGCGCGATCGCTTGTTCTTAGCCGCCCGCGAAGCAGGCGAAGAAGGCTATTACGACGACGTAGCGGACTACGACGCAGTACTGAAATGGCACTGCCGCCTCTAATCGGTAATCCGCCCGCTGGAGGGCGGGCATTCCTGCCCGCAGCCGCCTTTCCAGGCGGCTTTCACACCGTTGCAGAACTCCCTGTTCCCGCACCCGCCTCCCGTACCCATCTAACCAGGGTTGACCTTGGCCTGATTCTGAGGCTGGGGGGCGGGCAATCCTGCCCGCAGCCGCCTTTCCAGGCGGCTTTCACACCCTTGCAGAACTCCCTGTTCCCGCACCCGCCTCCCGCAAGAGAATGTGGGGCGGGTTGGTAATCGAGATTGGTAATCTGCCCATCTAACCGGGGTTGACCTTGGCCTGATTTGC